>NZ_JALUKE010000138.1 GCF_027056685.1 Sulfurimonas sp. | reverse complement strand
CTTTTAATTGATAAGTTTGAGCTTGTTCCTGATCCAAATGGTGGTCGTGCGCAACTTGTAAAAATTGAGGGTGAATCTTATACTATAGAAGCAGATTATCTTATTCCTGCAGTTTCTCAAAGTGCTGATTTAGGTTTCTTACCTGAGGAGTGGGATATTGAGATGACTTCATGGGCGACTATTAAGACAAATGGAAAAGATTATATGACTTCTCGTAAGGGAATTTTTGCTTCTGGAGATTGTGAATATGGTCCGATGACTATTGTAAACGCAGTCGGTCAAGCAAAACGAGGGGCTTCTGTCATTAGCCGTTTTGTACAGAGTGGCGAGATTACTTTGAGTGACGATGAAATAATGGAAGACCATCTTGCAAAATTGAAAGTTTATGATAAGAAAGAGAAAGTGAGTGGTTGGCTCCCAGGTCTTCCTCGTGAACACTCATCAGTTTTAGATGCTGAGTATCGTAAACATAATAATGCAGAGGTAAACTTAGGCTTTACACAAGATGAAGCACTAAGTGAAGCTGAACGCTGTATGCGTTGTTATTACATCGCTATGGTACAGGCGTAAGGAGGTCATGAATGAGTAAAATAATTAATTTTAAAATTGATGGCAAAGAGGTAACTGCACAAAAGGGTGAAACTATCTTGCAAGCAGCAAGAAAAAATGACATCTATATTCCTACTATGTGCTATATTTCAAAAACATCTCCATGTGCGTCGTGTCGTATCTGTTCTGTTGAAGTGAAGGGTGTTGATGGTTTTATATTAAGCTGTAATACACCTCCTACTGAGGGTATAGAAGTAAAAACAAACTCACAAGAGCTTGAACTTGAACGAACAAACATTATGAAGCTTTATGATGTAAATCACCCTTTAGAGTGTGGTGTGTGTGATAAATCCGGTGAATGTGATTTGCAAAATATGACTTTAGAATTTGGTGTAGCAAAACAGGATTTTTCTGCAAAAGACCAGTTGAAAAAAGTGCAAGATTGGGGGCTGATTAACTATGACCCCGCACTCTGTATTATGTGTGAGAAGTGTGTGCATGTTTGTAATGAAGTGATAGGAGATGATGCCATTGATGTAAAATTTGGTGGGTACTCTTCTGTTATCATTCCAAAAAATGCACAGACACTTGACTGTACTTTTTGTGGAGAGTGTATCGCAGTTTGTCCTGTTGGCGCACTTGTAAGTTCTGACTTTAAATACTCTGCAAATGCATGGGAACTTTCTCGTATTCCTTCTACTTGTGCACACTGCTCAGCTGGGTGTTCTTTAGAGTATGAAGTAAAACATGGAAGTGATAGAACGCAAAATGTAAATGCTATTTATAGAGTGAAAAACAATTATGAATATACAACACTTTGTGGTGCTGGTAGATTTGGATTTGATTTTCAAAATAGCGCTACAAAAGATGAAGCTGCGTTTAACAAGGCAGTAGAAGCGCTAAAAAGTGCAAATGCCATCCGTTTTTCTTCAATGATTACAAATGAAGAGGCACATATTTTACAACTTCTAAAAGAGAAATTAGGTCTGAAACTTTTCAATGAAGATGCAAGACTCTATGGTGAGTTCATGAGTGCATATAGCTCTATAAGTGGAAAACTGCACCATAGTGGTTCTTTAGATGCTATTAAACAAGCAGATGCAGCCATCGTTTTTGGTACAAGAATAGCGACTGATAATCCAATGGTACGCTATGCACTAAGAACTGCATCGCAACATAATGGTGCAAAAATTGTCTATGCTCATCCTATGGAAGATGCTTTGATGAAAAACACGGCAACGCAACTTATGAAATACGAAGCAGGTTCAGAAGAGGGTGTTATAGCACTGCTTGCAAATGAACTACTACAAAATGTAGATATAGATGAGTCAAGTAGAGCATTTTTAGATGATTTAGATTTAGGGTATTTAGAAGCCGAGAGTAATGTTGGTGATGATGAACTAAAATCTATGACAAAAGCATTTTCAAGAAGTTCTAAGCGTGTTCTTGTGGTAGGAAGTGATCTGTTTGCTCACAAGAGAGCAACAAATATTGCAAAAATTGTAGCACTGATTGAAAAATATACAGATTTTTCTTTAGTAGTTGTGC
This sequence comes from Sulfurimonas sp., assembly GCF_027056685.1. Taxonomy (GTDB): domain Bacteria; phylum Campylobacterota; class Campylobacteria; order Campylobacterales; family Sulfurimonadaceae; genus Sulfurimonas. Next base: position 1,112 of record NZ_JALUKE010000138.1, on the reverse strand, counting down.
CAAATGAAGTAAATACAGCTGGTGTTTCACTTCTTTGTGACCTTGATTGTGATGAAGAGAGTGTAAATGTTGTGGGCTATAATGCAAAAGGTAATTTTGTACTCTCATCTCTTGAAGAGGCTGATTTAGCAATGCCTGCACTCAATCAGATAGAGGGAAGCGTAGTAAATGTAGATAATCAAGTTCTACCACTTAATGTTGCTTTAGCTTTTGATGGGTATAATTTAAATGATTTAGCTAATGCCTTAGGTCTGCATAAAGAGAATACGATTGAATATACAAAAGAGTTAGCAACTGCAAAAGGTTTTAAAGCGATTGAATTTGATGCACTTGAAAACTTCTATACTGTTTACGGTGAAGATGTAAGAGGGTATATTTTAGATGAGGTTGCTTGTGTGAGTGATGGTAAAATAGAAGAAGTAGCAGAGCTACCAGAGTTTAATGGTACAGTTATTTATCACTGTAACCCTGTTTTACAATTTAATCAATTTACAAATAAAACAAAACAGTTAGAAAAAGATACTGCTTTAAGAGGTTCTGCACAGTTTGCCGCAGCGGCTCGAATATCTGACGGTGATGAAGTAGAGATTCATTTTGCTTCAAAAACTATAAAGCGTATCTTCAAACAAGATGATGAATTAAAAGGAACTATAGCACTAAATCCTAGCTTTGATATGGCAGAAGATTGTAGTAAATATAGATTTGAAAAATCCAAAATAGTGAGAGTAGTATAATGAGTAAGATTACTATAAATATTGATGGAAAAGAGGTTCAAACGCAAGAGGGTGAGTTTTTATTAAACGCAGCCCGTGCGAACGATATTTTTATTCCTGCAATATGTTACCTGACGAGATGTAGTCCAACTTTGGCTTGTCGTATATGTTTAGTGGAAGCAGATGGCAAGCAGGTATATGCTTGTAATGCTAAGGCCAAAGATGGTATGAGTATAACAACATCTACTGAGACAATAGAGAAAGAACGCCGCGCAATTATGGAAGTTTATGATGTAAATCATCCTCTTCAGTGTGGTGTTTGTGATCAATCTGGAGAGTGTGAATTACAAAATTATACGCTTCTTATGGGTGTTGATTCTCAAAGCTATGCAATTAAAG
>NZ_JALUKE010000137.1 GCF_027056685.1 Sulfurimonas sp. | reverse complement strand
AAATATAAATATGGAGTTATAATGAAAAAAATACTATCTTCTTTAGCACTTGGTGCTACACTTGCATCATCTGTTGCAAATGCTGATTTTATTCGCGTTGAAGCGGGTGCTGGGGCTTGGACACAAACTCCTAGTGGGTATGCAGACGGTACAGGTATATTAAATCTAAATGGAAAATATACAAGTGCTGAAAAAGAGAAAACAGGTGCGTATGCATGGATATTTCTTAAACATCCTCTTCCAATTATTCCAAATCTTCGTCTTGAGTATGCCTCTATTTCTGATGAGGGAACAACTATCGTAACACTAAATAATCAAAGTTTATCAACTAAAGGGGCACCTACAACAGTAGATATGAATCAATATGATATTATTCCTTATTATAATCTTTTAGATAACACATTTTGGATTACAATTGATGCGGGAATTGATGTAAAAGTAATTCAATCAGATTCTACAATAGGTGCATTAAAACAAAATGGCTTTACGATTTATAAAGGTGATTCATCATCTAATACAACTGTAGTTCCTCTTGTATATCTAAGAAGTAGAGTGCAAATTCCAACAACAAATCTTGGAATAGAAGCTGAGGGGAAAGCGATTACAGATGGTACAGATACTATGTATGATGTTCAAGCTAAAGTTGATTATACTTTTGATTTTGTACCAGTTATCCAACCTGCAATTGAAGTTGGTTATAGAATGCAAAAACTACGAGTTGATGATGGAAGTAATCAAGTTGATTTAACATACCAAGGTCCATATATGGGATTAATGGCTAGATTTTAAACCTTGTTCGAGGATGACTATCTCTTCCTCGAGTATTATTCCAAACTCATCTTTTACTCTTCTTTGTGCTTCTCGTATAAGGTAGAGTGCATCTTCAAATTTTCCTTTGCCCATATTTACTAAAAAATTTGCATGTTGGGGGCTAAAACACATATCACCTTTTCTAAGACCTTTAAGTCCAACAGCTTCTATAAGTCTGCCTGCATACTCATTTGGAGGATTTTTAAAACAACTTCCTGCACTTGGTGTTGATGGTTGATTAGTTCGCATCTTTTTAAATATTTCTACTTTTCCTTCATCAAAACCATGCTCAATATAGAATGAAGCTTCTAAAATTGGTTCATTGATATTTGTATAACGGTATCCAAACTCTATATTTTCTTTTACTTTTTTACCTGAAATCAAGATGACTTCAATAAGGTTATTAAAAATCTCAAACTCTTTAAGACCTGCATTCATATAGACAAGCCCTCCAAGTTTCCCTGGAAGATGGGAGAGAAATTCAAAATTTGCAATATTGTTTTTTTTACAAAAAGAGGCTATTTTTCCAGAAGGTGTTGCCCCACCAATTGTAAGTTTATTCTCCTTTAGTTTGATATAGTCATATTTTTTACAAAGCATCATCAGTGGTGGAGGATTATTACCCATCAGAATATTATTACAAGCCCCTATAAAATAGTAATCTTTATAATTATTGAGAGTTTCATCAAAAAGAGCGACATCCAATGTGCCTCCTATTTTAAAAGAGGAGTATTTTGAAAAGTTAATTGATTTATAGTGCATTACTGTACAAAGGTAGGAATCATGTTAAAAACACTTACAGCAAAATCTGTTATTTCATTAATCATCCATGGCATAGTAAGAACAATAACTATAATAACACCAAGAATTTTAGGAATAAAAGAGAGTGTCATCTCATTGATTTGCGTTGTTGCTTGAAATATACTTACAGCTAAACCAAGAAGCATACCTGTTAAAAGACCAGGGAGAGCAAGATAGAGTGCTATTTGAAAAGTTTGCACTCCAAGAGCTACAAGTTTGGCTTCCATTTATGCGTTCCGTAACTCTTTATACTCAGTGGGAATGAGATATTCTTCAATTTTAACAGGAGTATCATAAAAACCATGTTTGTATCCTAACTCAAAAAGCTTATCTATTGCTTTGTACTGAATTGGACTTAAGGTGATTGATGCATCATTTGCATAGAGTTCAAGATATTTATCAAGTGTAGGCGCATCAATACGCACTAACTTTCTCTCTAAAAGCATTTTTGAGAGTCTCTCTTTATGGTCTCGTGCAACTTGAACAGCTTTTGTAAGTGTTGCTTCATACTCTATGGCTTTGTTAAGGGGAAGTGAACGGCGAATTGCCATTCCTCCAAGAGGAAGTGGTAAATCATCTCCAGCAAGTTCTTGCCAAATATCCCATATTTCGCGTTCTACTTCAAGTGCATCTGCATAGGTTAAAATACTCTCATGAATTAGCACACCTGCATGAACAGTTCCATCAATAACGGCTTGTTCAATCTCCAAAAAGTTCATATAAGTAATGCGTGCATCAGGATACGCTATGCGAAAGAGCATTGCATTTGTAGTATGTTCGCCACTAAGTGCTACTTTAAAGTTTCGTTTGAGTTTTTCTCCCTTGCGTTTGATGAGCTTAGGACCATAACCCTCTCCGAAGCTAACAGCAGTACGAAGTGGTGCATACTCCTCTTTAATGTGAGGATAGAGTGCAAAACTAATTGCGACTATATCATAAAGACCATTGAGGGCATCTTCATTAAGTGTTTGAATATCTTTTGCAATATTATCAAATTTGACATCCTTCATGGTAACCCAGCCAAATTTAATGGCATAGTACATAAAAATATCATCTGCGTCGGGTGAGTGAGCTATTAGTGTTGTTTTCATACAGTTATTTTATCGAAATATAGATAAAAAGAACTTTTTTGACGCTATTAATTATTTTAAGAGTATAATGGTTTTATATGATTATTATAAGGAGTTCGTTATGAGTAAAGATGTATTGGTAAAAGTGTATGATTCGTATGATAGTGCTGCAAAAAGTGTTGACACCTTGATTGATGGTGGTGTATTGAAAAAATATATTTCAGTTATTGGTAAAGGTGAGCAAAAAACGCAGGATGGTTTTGAATTTAATAAGAATAGAGAAAATGCTATTTTTTGGGGTGAACAGGGTGCTTTTTGGGGTGGACTGTGGGGCTTGTTAATGGGTGGAATACTTTTTTGGACACCTGGTGTTGGACCTATTTTAGCAACAGGACAGATACTTTCAGCAATTGCTGGTATGACTGGTGGTGCTGTAATGTTTGGAGCAGCAGGAGCGATGACAGCTTGGCTTGTGGATTTGGGTATTGAAAAGTCCTTAGCTGTAAAATATGGAGAGATGATTAAAGATGACCAT
>NZ_JALUKE010000136.1 GCF_027056685.1 Sulfurimonas sp. | reverse complement strand
CGAAGAGGCACTATAGATGAAAAAAAATAAAAGAGAAACAGAGCTTCCATGGGAGCATCCAAAATTAGAAGATGAAGATCCAAAATCACTTGAGCTTGTAAAAGAGATTATGAAAAGTCCTACTTATTTAATGGCTGAGAAAGATGCGACATTTATGAACTCTTATGAAGCAAGAGGAGTAAGACTTGAGCTTGACTACCTAAAGACTGAACTAAAAATGAATGAGTATGGCATAAAACATACCATAGTTGTCTTTGGTAGTGCGCGAATAGTGGAACGCGATACCGCAATGAAACGACTCGAAGCTATTCAAGAGAAAATAAAAAAGAAAGAAGATGACAGAGCCTTGCTTAGAGAGTTATATGTCGCTGAGCGTATGGTTGGAAAAAGTATCTACTATGAAGATGCAAGACGATTTGGTCAGATTGTTGGAAAAAGTGGAAAAACTGCACAAGATTGTCGTGTTACACTTATGACAGGTGGAGGTCCTGGAATTATGGAAGCTGCAAATCGTGGAGCTTATGATGTTGGTGCAAAGAGCATTGGGCTAAATATTAAGCTACCACATGAGCAGTTTCCAAATCCTTATATCACACCTGATTTGTGTTTTTTATTTCACTATTTTGCCATAAGAAAGTTACACTTTCTCAACCGTGCAAAAGCCTTAGTTGTCTATCCTGGTGGTTTTGGTACTTTCGATGAACTTTTTGAGACACTTACGCTTATTCAAACAAAAAAAACACAGAGTATTCCTGTTGTTTTAGTTGGTAAAAGCTACTGGGAAAAAGCTATTGATTTTGAATTTTTAAAAGATGAAGGTGTTATAGCACCCCAAGATTTGGAAGTTTTTAAATTTGCAGATAATGCAGAGGAGGCGTGGGAGTACATTCTCTCTTGGCATAAAGAACAAGGCAATCCACTTTTTGATGAATAAATAGGACTATTATGAGTATAAATATTGATTTGATTCACTTTTTAGTTGTCGCTGCGTTTAGCTTTCTAGTGGGACTAGAGGTAAAATCTTATAGAAAAAAGTTTTCTAAAGCAAAAGAGCAAAACTACTTCTTTGGAGATATAAGAACCTTTAGTTTTGTAGGGATTTTAGGCTTTATTCTCTTTAAAATTGATATTATTCACTACTCTTTATATATAGCAGGATTTCTTGCTATCACCCTTCTCTTTGCCATTCTCTACCATAAAAATTTAGAGGACAATAGACGCAGTATATTACTTTTTATTGTGATGATACTTGTTTATACTTTTGGCGCACTCATCCAAACGCAGCCACTATGGATGACAGCACTTATATATGTCAGTATTGTATTTATTTTAAACTCTACAAAACCACTCAATAAAATCTTTGCAGAAATTAATATTACAGAGTTTGAAACACTCGGAAAAATGATCTTACTCTCAGCTGTTATTTTACCTCTTTTACCAGATACAAAAATCATTCCATACATTCCTCTTTCCCCTTTTAAGATCTGGCTTGCAGTGGTTGTAATATCTGGTATTAGTTATGGTGGATATATCTTACAAAAATATTTTTTTCCATCAAAAGGCTACTTTTTAACTGGAATATTTGGAGGTTCGTACTCTTCAACTGCCACAACTGTTGTCCTAGCAAGAAAAGCAAAACAGATAGGCGGGCTCAATGTTATAGATGCAGCAATCATCTCTGCAACTTCTGTTATGTACCTGCGTTTAGTCGTTGTTGCCCTTATCTTTAATTTGCACATTGGAGAGAGACTTATTCTTCCTTTTATAGGTTTGTCACTTGTAGGATTTATTATCTCCTCTTTCTATCTAAAGAACCAGACAAGAACAAAGGAACATGTAGGCATAGCCGATACAAACCCCCTAGAGTTAAAAACTGCATTTTTATTTGCATTTTTATTTGTCGCCATGATTGTTTTAACACATTTTGTAACGCAGAAATATGGAACATCAGGTTTGGAAATACTCTCATTTTTAGTAGGCTTTACCGATATTGACCCTTTTATTCTTTCCATATTAACTGGAAAATTAAGTGTAAGTTCCACACAAATAATTACTGCAATTATGATAGCAGCAGGAAGCAATAATCTTTTAAAAGCACTCTATGCTCTCTGGTTTGGTGGAGTTAAAAATACTTATAAATCAGCTATTTGGATTACTGTTTTAGGTATTATTACTATTGTTATTGGCATAGCTTATGAAAAAATACTCTAGGGGGAGATAATGGAACTCTATTTTGCAATCTTAAATTTTACACTTGCAGGTGCTATTGGACTTGTAGGTCTGCTTACTTTCACAAAAGTAAGTACACCACAAGAGGTTATTTTTGCCTCTTTACCTCTTCTGTTTGCTTTACATCAATTTACAGAGGGCTTTGTCTGGCTTGGTGTTGGTGGACATATAGAACATCGTGCTTTGGAACTTGCTGCTGGAATATTTATCTACTATGCACAAGGAGTTTTACCATTTTTAATTCCTCTCTCCATCTGGCTTATTGAAAAAAATGGTTATAGAAAAAAATTACTTGGATTGCTTACCCTCCTTGGTTTAGGATTAGCAATATATACAATGTATGGACTAGCAACAATGCCGAGTAGTGTAAGTGTTGTAAACAATACACTCTATTACAAAAACCCATGGACAGCAAATATCTATGACGCCATTATCTACATTCTAACAACTTGTGGGGCATTAATGCTCAGTAGTTCTATATCTGTGGCACTCTTTGGTGTTTTAAACCTTATAGGTTTGACTATAATTTTCTTGCTTCGTCCTTACGGATTTACCTCTCTTTGGTGTCTTTATGCTGCAGCCATAAGTGGACTTCTATACTTCCATTTTGTGGAACGACGCATTAAATTTTTACAAGATTTAAAAGAAAAAAGTGCCCAGTTCAATGAAAAACTCAATACCGAGTTGGACTCTTTAAATAAAAAAAGATTATTTACTATTAAAAAGGCTTAATGATGAACAAATTACTAGCACAAGAGATTTACTATTTTATGGTTTTAGGTCGTAACTTTGAGTATGCGGCAAAAGAGAACTATATGCAAGGCAATGTTTCAGGATTTTTACATCTTGACATTGGGCAGGAAGCTTTTAGTGTTGCTGCCATGAAAGCATTTGAAAAAGGCGATATTTTTTCAACTTATCGTGAGCATATTATGGCTATGGCAAGAGGAATTGCACCAAAAGCAGTAATGGCAGAACTCTTTGGCAAAGCTGAGGGG
>NZ_JALUKE010000135.1 GCF_027056685.1 Sulfurimonas sp. | reverse complement strand
GCACTTTATGAGTATGCCGTTGAGCACTACTCTGCAGGTGAATTTAACGACGCAGCAGCACTTTTTGAAGTAATAAGTGGTCTAAGTAATGACAAAAAATTCTCAAAAGCTATGAAACTTCATTGGATAGCCGCAGCAGAGAAAGTGCCATTTGATGATTTTTTAGAAAAAATTGCTGACCTTGACGCTACGCAAAAAATAGGAACATTTTACATAAGTGAATTTACAAAAAAGGCACAAGAGTTGCTAGATAATTCCCAAGAAAAAGGGAAATAGTATGAAAATACACTTTATCGGCATCGGTGGCATCGGCATCTCAGGACTTGCACAATATATGCACTTTAAAGGGCATGAGGTAAGTGGTTCTGACATTAAAGACACCATCATCACAAAAAAACTGCGAGATATGGGCATCGCTATTACAGTTCCCCATGCTGCAAAAGCCATAACAGACCAAGACCTTGTCGTGCACTCTGCCATCATCAGCCCGGACAATCCTGAAGTCGTTGCTGCAAAAGCAAAAGGCATCGAAGTGCTTGCGCGCCGCGAAGCACTGCTGAAGATTTTAGATGACAAAAAGGTCTATGCCGTAGCAGGTGCGCATGGAAAGAGTACCACAAGTGCCATTTTAGCTTCCATTATGGAGGGTTCTGCCATTATTGGGGCAGAGTCAAAAGCATTTGGCTCAAATGTGCGTTATGATGAAAAAAGCGATGTAATGCTCTTTGAAGCAGATGAGAGTGATGGTAGTTTTGTAAATACAAACCCATACTGTGCCATTGTCATAAATGCAGAACCAGAGCATATGGAGTACTACGACTACAACTATGAGCTTTTTTACGATACCTACAAAACTTTTATAAACCTCTCCCCACTTAAAGTTCTAAACGCAGAAGACCCATTTCTCTCCACCCTTGTAGATACAGTAGATGCAAAATGGCTCTACCCAAGCAAAGATATAAAAAACATAGAGTTCGTTCTTATAAATAACGAACCCCACACCCGTTTTACTTTTAAAGATTTTGGCTCTTTTGATGTTTGGGGATTTGGAAAGCACATCGCCATTGATACCGCACTTGCTATTTTAGCAGCGCATGAATCTATAGATATTGAAGATATTCGTAAAAATCTTCTTACATTCAAAGGGATTAAAAAGCGTTTTGATATTGTAGGATTTGAGAGTGACAGTGTTATCATTGATGATTATGGACACCACCCTACAGAGATAAAAGCAACCTTTGAATCAGTAAAAGAGTACGCACATCTCAAAGGTTTTGACAAAATCACAGCCATTTGGCAGCCACACAAATATTCGCGTACCATAGATAATCTCGATGAGTTCATTAAGTGTTTTGATGGTGCTGCAGAGCTTATCATTCTTCCTGTATGGTCAGCAGGTGAAGCTCCTCGTGAAATAAATTTCCAAGAGAGTTTTAAAGAGTACAACCTCACAATGGCAGATAAAATCTCCCGTACAAACAATACCATCAAAGTTATCAAAGACAACAAAGACTTAGAAACCCTGGATAAGGGGCTTATTATTGGTTTTGGGGCTGGTGACATCACCTACCAAATCAGAGGAATTGCATAGTGGCGTACATAGTATCTTTTGTTCTTTTAGTAGCACTCTTTTACATACTACACTACTTTACAGAGCTTACCAAGATGCACAAAATATCCATCACTACGGCACTTTTTGTCATTATCTACGGTGCAATAGCCTACAACACCTACCAAAATAACCAAAGACAAAAACTTCTCAATATTGTCACTAAATACAAACAAGGCAAAACTATACAATGTAAAAATAGAGAAGTAAACGCAGCGACCTACTCGCTAAGCATAGGAACCTATACATTTATAGGAAAAAAGAACACCCCACATTATGCGGAAATGATAAGTGCAACAAACTGTGAATAAGACAACAACAAAAATTCAAACGCTTATAAATCAACTCGATTTATCCCAATATATTGAACAATTTAGTAGCTTTTTTTCTCGTGAGCATCCGCTCTACATCGAAGGCGACCAAGAACTCCATTTTAGATACATCAAAGAGCTTGATAAACTTGAGTTTAAAGCACCACCAAAAGTCATTGATTTTTATGAAATTCATGGACATCTTAAAAAGCATGGTCTGCTTACATTTGAGCAAATATTTGAAATAGTCAAAATCGTACGCTATTTTCGCTACTTTGCAAAACGAGAACTTGAAGGGCTCATTGGGGAGTGGATGGAGAAGTTTATCATTCCTGAGAAGTTTTTAGAGGTAGAGAAGTACTTCACACATGATGGCAAGTTTGAAGAGAATCTCGATGAAAATCTTTTTCATCTCACTGAGCGTGTAAAAGAGCACAAAAACAACATTTCAGGTGCACTCAAACGCCTGATGTCAAGCTCAAAACTAGCAGGTTATCTTGTAGATACGCAAATCCATCTTATTAACAACGAAGAGTGTCTACTTGTGCGTGGAGGATTTAACCATGTACTAAAAGGGGCAGTCCTTGGACGCTCTACTGGTGGGTTTTTCTATGTTGCACCCGATAGCATCTTAAAATCAAAAGAAAAAATCCGTTTTATAGAGCAAGAGAGAGAGGCTATCTTTTATGAGTATGCAAAAACTTTCTCTACAAAATTAGCAGAGTTACAGCCCTTTATAAAGTTCATAGACAAAGAGTTCACACGCTTTGACAACTATCAAGCGCGTGTGCTTTTTGCAAAGAGTAAAAATTTCCAAATTTTAAAAAGCAAAAAAGATGCAAAGATTGTACTTAAAGATTTCGTCCACCCTGCCCTACATAAAGCAAAACCTATTAGCGTAGATTTTTCCAAAAATATTTTGATGATTACAGGGGTAAACGCAGGTGGTAAAACTATGCTGCTCAAATCCATCCTTGCCTCTGCGTTTATGGCAAAATATATCATTCCTATGAAGCTAAACGAAGTGCATTCTCACATTGGAAGTTTTAAAGCTGTCCAAGCCATCATAGACGACCCACAAAATGTTAAAAATGACATCTCAACCTTTGCAGGGCGTATGCAACAGTTCTCAAATATTTTTGAGTACAAATCAGCCCTTATAGGTGTCGATGAGATAGAACTCGGAACTGATTCCGATGAAGCTGCTGCACTCTTTAAAGTCATACTCGATGAGCTAATAAAACGAGGACAAAAGATAGTGGTTACAACCCACCACAAACGCCTTGCAGCACTTATGGCAGACCGTGATGATG
>NZ_JALUKE010000134.1 GCF_027056685.1 Sulfurimonas sp. | reverse complement strand
CCCTCTCCATTACAGTATGCGACAGTAGAACGGTTGTCTTTTTGCTCATCTATAATTTTGACTAACTTCTCTTTGATGTACTCATATGCTTCATCCCAAGTGGCTCTCTTATATCGTCCATCACCTCTGTTTCCAATTCTAATAAGTGGATATTTAAGTCTATCTTCATCATAGATAGCTTGAATACCAGCATTGCCTTTTGGACAGAGCATATTGCGACTTTTTGGAAAGTGGTGGTTTGGATTGAGTTTTGTGATGATGCCATTTTCAACTCTTGCATACCCTGCACATTTATTTCTGCACATATTGCAAAGGTAAGGCGTATTTGTTGATTTTTTATTGGATGTTTTTGTTGTTTGCCAAGGGGAAGAGAGAGCAGAAGTAGCGTAAATGCAAAGAGATACGCTACCTTGTAAAAATTTTCTTCTTGAAGTTTCTATAATATTCATAGTGATATTATAGCAAAATTTAGAAGTCTCAGAAAATAAGACTTCTATTAAATGTATTGATTAGTGATCACCACCATCTAAATCAAACATTTTTTGACCAAAATAGTAGAGCATAAAGAATATACCAATTGCACCAAATCCAATTGCAAATTCTGCTGCACTTGGGAAATATTCAATCCATTTTGGAGGAAGTTGATATTCTGTAATTTTCATCATTTGAAGAGGTTTCACTTGTGTATCATGTACTAAATCATAACGCATAAAGAAGATACCAATCATACCGATAAATGAAGCATAAACATACAAATTAAGTGATTTCCATTTTGTTGTTAGCATTATGATAAATGGAATTAACATACCACAAAGAACTTCACCATATACGAAGCCACCACTATGTAAAATATGTTCAACTACATCTGCACGACCTGGCATGCCACCATAAATACCTGTCATCATTTTCCATGTTTCAAAGAACATTAAAATAGCCAAAAGAAGTGTTTGAATTTTAGCAAGTCCTATAAGACCTTTTTTAATTTCTTCTGGGAAATTCATTTTATATCTAAATCCATACATTAAATATGTTAAGTAGATACCTGTAATGAACGCAGTTAAGATGAAATATGTTGGATAAAAAACACCATTTGAAATAGTTCTAGCATTTAAGAATCCAAAAACGCCACCAAGATTTGAGTGAGCTGCAAGACCTACTAACAGACCAGTTAGACCAAAAATTCTAGCATTTTTCATATCGTTACGCATTAAGAAAATAAATTCTATAATCATAAATGTAAGATAAATTCCATAAAGTGTACCCATCCACCAGATAGCAGATGTAAGACCAGGACTTAAAACATTGTAAATAAGCATAGTTATTGGGTGTCCGATTTCAAACGCAATTACAGCAAAACCAGCTAAAATAGTTACAATAGAACCAAGAATGGCTCTCTTACTCATTGCCATATAATCTTTAAAGCCAAAAACATCTCCTAATGAGCCAACTATACATAGACCAGTTGAACTTACAACAAAGAAAATATACATGGCAATTAAAAGTCCCCATGGATGTTGTCTTGTAACATTATAAGCTTCATGAGAATGCATTAGATATTCAACAACACCCCAGCCAAAAGCACCAAGCAATCCAACTGTTAAAATAAACATCAAAATATTTAAAGGAGTCTTTTCAAATGTCATAAGACTTTTTAGAGTAAAATCCCTCATAGGTATAATTTTTTTAATAAAATTCACTTTATCCTCCTTATGTTAGATAAAAAAGTTTTGGTTTTGTTCCAAGATGCGCTTTAAGACTGAAATGATCTCTTGTACGAAGAAGCTCACTAATTTCACTCTCTGGATCATCTAAATCACCAAATGTTCTTACTTTAGTTGGGCAAGTTGCTTGACAAGCCGTTGTCATCTCACCACGAGCAAGTCTTGTATCTGAACAAAAAGTACATTTATCAATAGTCATTGTTCTTTCATCTACATATCTTGCATCATAAGGACAAGCATTCATACAGTATGAACATAAAATACATTTATCAGCATCTACTCTTACAACTCCATTTTCATCGTAGTAAGTTGCATGTGTTGGACAAACTTCTTCACAAGGAGCATCTTCACATTGCTGACATTGACTTGGTAGAAAAGATGCAGAAGCCATATCTAAAAGTGGCCATGCTCCCTCAGGATTATTTCCACCTACCCAAATTCTATGTTTTTCTGCACCAAGTTCTACACCATTTTCCTCTTTACATGCTACTTCACATGCTTTGCAGTTGATACAATTTTTATAATCAAGTGCCATTCCATATCTTGCCATAATTACACCTTCCTAATTTCTACATTTGTGTCATGCATAACAGCTGCACCATATACCGGCTCAATCTTATCTTCAATAAGAAGAGCATCATTCGCACCATTTCCATATGCTAATTCCATCTTTTCACTACTTCCACCAAAACCATGAAGCATGAAAATTTGGTTTGGAGCAATTTTATTTGTAGGGTATGCCATAATAGTAACTTTACCAATAGGGCTTTTTACTTCAACTTTATCTGAAAATTTAATGCCCATTTTTTCACATACTTGGTTGTTTATCCAGATATAGTTCGTAGGAATTAAATCTCTTAACATTGCATTGTTTGTTGTACCACTTTGAGTAAATTGGGCATGACGACCAGTAACAAGTCTAAATTTACCAGCTGGAACACTAAATTCCATATCATCATGCCATGCTGGCATTGCATCTACACCTTTTTTAGTTAAGTTTGTCAAATTACATTTAACTTTTAACTTATCACCTTGTGTTGAGTAGTGTTTTTTATTTTCAGGATAATACTCAAACTCATTTGGATTTAATTGTGTATGGTACTCTTCCATATGAGGATAGAAAACACCTTTTTCATCTAAAATTTCCCAGGCTTTTTTACCATATGCTTTTGTGATTCTCTCTTCATTTTGCTCATGAACAGGTTTTTCCCAAGGCTCAGCTAAATCAAAACCATTTTCTTTGTAATACTCTTCAAGCTCTTTAGCACTCATGCCTTCCGTGTCATCTTGAACATCTTCATCATATTTTAAAGTATTTTCCCAAAGAGGTTTAGATAATTTTTCAGCTAATTCTTTGTAGATAACTTCAGGAGTTTTTGTTTCATAAAGAGGTTTAATGGCTGCTTTTCTTTGAACAATTGCAGGTTCCATCCCTCCATAACTTGCCACTGGAGAAGTCCTTTCTAAGTAGGATGCTTCTGGTAAAATAACATCACAATACATAGCAGTATCGCTAGGAAGAATATCTATCATAATATTCAAATCCATTTTTTTCAAAAATGCTTCTGTCTTTTTGGTATTTGGAACACCACTCATAGGATTGTGTTTTCTCATAAACATAGCTCTTAATGGATAAGGATTCTTACCCTCAAGTACCATATTTCTAAAGACAATCCATGAACCAGTTTTTAGTGATGGAATAGCAATACCATCTTTATCAAATCTCGCTTGAGCCTGTCCATAAATAGGTGCATTTACATCCTCTTTAGGAAGTTGGAGTTTTTGACCGTAAACAATACCGCCTTTTTTATCTAAGTTGCCACTTAAACCTTGGAATATTGCCATAGCACGACGAAGTTGGAAGTCATTTTTAGAAAATACACTTCGACGGCCTTGATAATAGATAGGACTTCGTGCAGCCATAAATTCACGAGCTGTTTTGGTAATCTCTTTTGCAGAAATATTTGTAAGTTTTGCTGCCCATTCTGGTGTATAGTTATGAGAAAGAATATGTTTTTTATATTCGTCAAATCCTTCTACATGTTTTGCAACAAAAGCTTTGTCATATAGTTCTTCTTTAATTGTAACATAAGTTAAAGCAAGAACAAAAGCTAAGTCTGTTCCCGGATTTATTGCATACCATCTATCTGCTTTTACTGCAGTGTTTGTAAATCTTGGATCTAAAACAATAGTTTTAAGACCTCGTCCTTTAGAGCGTTTAAACATATCCATGGTATCAGGAGTAATGATAGCTTCTGCTCTGTTAGCACCCGCAATAATAAGATAGTCAGAATTAGTTAAGTCTGCTTCACCGTAAGTACCTATAGTATTTACATATCCACCAAGTGTGGTTTCAAGACAAATACTAATTTCATCGACATAGTTAGGAGAACCAATTTTTTCACCAACTAAAACTTCAAAACCTTCTTTTGAAAGACCTTCACCATTACAGTAACCAATTGTTGCACGGTTGTCTTTCTCTTCATCAAGAATTTGTTTAATACCTTTAAATTTGTCAGTACCATTCAAGATGGCTTCATAAGCCTCATCCCAACTTACTCTTTTGTATTTCCCATCGCCTCTTTCGCCAATTCTTACCATTGGATATTTTAGACGATCTGGATCATAAAGCGTTTGAATACCTGCATTACCTCTTGGGCAAAGCATATTTCTGTTTTTTGGAAAATATGGATTAGGGTCTAATTTTGTAATTATTCCATCTTCAACTCTAGCGAGACCTGCACATTTATTTACACATATACCACATAAAAAAGGCACATGTTCTGCCTTTGCTGTACTTGTCTTTGTTGTAATTGTACTAGGTATCCTGCTATTTGTTGATTTATGTTCACTAGCATTCTCACTAGAGAAAAGATTTGTAGCACTAATCGCTGACGCACCAGCAACACTTAAAGCCACACTTCCTTGAAGAAATTTTCTTCTCGAAACTTCTACACTCATAAGCACTTCCTCTTTGTAATTTTCTAAAATGGAGTATAAGTCTAAGAAAAACTTATAAAAATCATTAGATTGAAATATGATAATATAGTTTGACTTATAAATAGCTTTTTTTTACATTATGATTTAAATAAGTTGTAATTATGAGAAAAATTGAGAGGGAAAGAAACAAGAGCATAAAGCTCTTGCTTGTGAAGATTAGTATTTATAGCTAAAAGAAATTCTTAACTCTTGAGTACTTTTTACATCAGTATCTAAGAGAGTAGGCTTAGCCCAAAATTCTTCTATATTAGATTTATATTTATAATCCATATATGTATATCTTATTTGAGTAGAGAAGTGATTATTTTCGAATGGTAAATTCCAATAAGCTTCATAAGCATTACCTCTTGTAGCAATTTTAGAACCACTTACTGTATCTTCTGCCCATGTCTCCGGTGCCCAATATTTTGAACCATAGTTATATTCTATACCTATTTGACCATCATCAGTAATTAAATCTGGAAAAATAAAACCAGTCCAGAAACTATATCCATTTTGAGCGTTAGCAGAACCTTGCATTCTGTATCCATCTTTAGGCTCTGTTCTTGTAGCTGCAATAGAAGCAAATAGTGTACTGCTATCTAAAAAATCAATATCTTCATCAAGTCCATCAATTTGCATTGATAGTGCTGCCATATGTTTTAGTCCCGCACCAGTAGTCGCTCCTGCTGGATTAGTTGAACTTACTAAACTTTGCTTTGATCCCATAAAATTAAATATCGCAGCATATTGAGCCATTAGATTAACTTGACCATCATTATAAATACTCATAGGTACAACGAAAAAGTCAACATTTTCATCTTTTGCCCCTACTGCTGTGTAAGGTGTACCCGTATAAGATGGTTGATTTATATTTGAATATGATCTGCCTAAAACAAGTTTTAAGTAAGAACCTTCAAGTCCAAAAGCATTTCCAATTCGAACCATTGCTCCATCAACTTCCATATTTGTGATATGTGCTAAAGGTGAACCCGGATGCTCTAAATCTTCTCTATGGTTCGCTAAAAATCCATCTGTAGCCGGTCGTCTACCTACACTAAAACTGATAGGATGATTACCGTCAGTTAGTCTATAGACAAAGTATGCTTGTCTTATTTTTATAATATCATCATCAGCTTTTGAACTTGCTCTCCAATTCACATTTTGAAAACGATCATTCGCTGGCAGGTTATTTGCACCCCATGTACTATATGCTGCTAATTGTCCTCTAAAAGTCAATCTATCTGTCGGTGCTGCAACCATACCAAGCCATAAACGGTTAGTTAAAAGTGAAGAGTTTGTGACGCTTTTCCCATTTTTTAGTTTATAATCTAAATAGTTATAAGCTGTTCTAAAGTTTACATCCCACTTGATATTATCATTTCCATCATGTTTTTTTACCTCAGTTAATCCTCTTGCAGTCTGTTTTTGCTTTTTCTCTAGCTTGTCAATTTTTTTTGTAAGTTTGTCAATTTGAGTTTGCATAGAACTTGCTGTTGAATTTACATCTGATTTTGCATAGACCGTAGTAGTCAAAAAAGCTAAAACAGATAATGTAATAATTTTGTTCATACCTATCCTTAATGTTAATTTCTATAAAATACTACTACTGATAAGATTAAAAATAAGTTAAACTTAATCTTGTAATTATAATTTATTATAGAATGGGGCTAAAAGTGGAAAAAGAGACATATAAATTGTTTGAAAATGCAAATAGTGAAAAAATCTTAGAAAAATTAGATGAAGAGTTGAAAAAAAGAAATGAATCTCCATTTTGGAGTGATAAAGTTGTGCCATTCTCGGCAGCTATACTCTCTGTCTTGGTTCCTTTGCGTGAACAAAATTTACTTTTTACTCCTGAAGGTTTAAAAGTAGAGGTTTTAACACCTGAACTATTCTTGGATTGGAGTGATTTTTTAAGTTTAAAGAGCCTTGCGTTTACTATTGCAAAATCTAATGAAGCAAAAGAACTTGTAAGAACATCAATTACTAAAGAAGAGTGCCAGCGATATACGCCGATTGATTTGAAATTATTGGGTGAGTATCTCTCTAAATATAGTGTTAATTTAGAGTATGAAAATTTAGATTTTCCTATTGCAAATTACAATTTGCATCAGGGCGTTTCAAATGTTATTAAATCTTTACTCTAATAAAATATAGAGTAAAGAAGCCACCAAAGTAAGAAGATAATAAGAGCTAAAACTGCGAATGTAATGATAATTCGCAGTGAGAGGTAAAAAAGGAATTTAAGCCAAGTCGGCATTTATGGTCTGTATGGAACAGTCTTTATATGCAGACCTTTTGTTGCATATTCCATCCCACCTTTGAGATTTATAACATTGTAGTTAAACTCTTTGGAGAGCCATGGTGCTATTATGGAAGTTCTGCTGCCCGTATGGCAAATAAGTGCAAAAGGCTTCGTAGTATCTACTTTTTTATTTAACTGTGTTAAAAACTTTTTCGCATCATACTTTCCTTTTGCATTAAAAAACATAATAGGTATAGCACCTTTTAACAGCCCCGTTGCTCTCCACTCTCCCGGTGTCCTTACATCAACAATAGGAATATTCTTATTTAGAAAATCCTTTGTGAGGTACTGGCTTGTGAGTTGTGCAAAAAGTGACGCACTTAAAAGCATAAGACTTAAAATTATTTTTTTCAACTGTTTTCCTTGTTTTTGGATATTAAAGTGTATAATTATATCAAAAATAACAGGGAACTTATGGCAGCATCAAAAAAAGTGGTTGAAAATTCAAATAGATTGCGTTATGTTAGAGCATTGCAACGCTTTCAAAAAAGTATGCTCTCTTATCTTTCAAATAGTGATACTCTCACAAAAGAGAAGTATGACAAGAAGATTGAAAACGCCTTAAAATTGCTCAAGAGAGTTGAAGAGAGTCAAATTTATAAGGGAGAGCTGCAAGATCTACAAGCACATGTAAATAAAATGATTGCTTATAAAAATTCACAAACAGATATAGAGTCCATCAAAGAAGATATTTTATACAGTGCAAATCAGCTTGAAAAGAGTAAAAACGCTAAGAGATATAAAAAAGATAAACACTCCCACTCAAAATTTCAAGATTGGGAGTAGTTGATTTTTGAGAGTTGTGGTACAATTTTGCACTTAATAATATAAAGGTTATTTATGACACTCGCAGAAAAAGAGATTAAAAAATTTGAAAATCATAATTGTGCTGAAGATGCTCTGTTTTATCAAGCAATGGAGGAGGTAATATACTCTATTGCTCCTCTTTTGGAATCTGATGAAAAGTATACAAAGTATGCAATTTTAGAGAGATTGGTTATTCCTGATAGAATAATAAAATTTAAAGTTACTTGGTTAGATGATAATAATAAAATTCAGGTAAATAGTGGCTATCGTGTGCAGTTTAACAACGCATTAGGACCATACAAAGGGGGACTCCGTTTTCATCCTACAGTGACTGAGGGTGTTTTGAAGTTTTTAGGTTTAGAACAAATTCTTAAAAACTCACTTACTGGTTTGCCTATTGGTGGGGCAAAAGGTGGGAGTGATTTTGACCCTAAGGGAAAAAGCGATTTTGAAATTATGAAATTTTGTTCTGCGTTTATGACAGAGTTGCATAAGTATATAGGACCACGAATAGATGTGCCTGCTGGTGATATTGGTGTTGGTGGTCGTGAAATAGGTTACCTTTTTGGAGAGTATAAAAAAATTACATCCTCTTATGAGGGAACATTGACTGGAAAACCATACTTTTTTGGGGGTTCATTAATGCGTCCAGAAGCAACAGGATATGGTGCTGTCTATTTTACACAAACAATGTTGGAGATGGAAAATAAAGAGCCACTTGATGGTCAAATTTGTACTGTAAGTGGGGCTGGAAATGTAGCACTCCATGCCATAGAAAAACTACAAGATATTGGTGCTGTTGTTGTGAGCTGTTCAGACTCAAGAGGTACTATTTATGATGCAAGAGGTGTTGATTTAGCACTTTTAAAAGATATAAAACTAAAACGCCGTGCTTCACTTGAAGAGTATTGCAAAGTACATAATGAGGGCAAATATATACCGGTAGCTGAGTATCCAGAAGGTGGTCATGCTGTTTGGGACATACCATGTTATGCTGCGTTTCCTTGTGCTACTCAAAATGAGTTGACAGAGGTTGATGCAAAGGCTCTTATAACAAATGGATGTGTAAGTGTTACAGAGGGTGCAAATATGCCTTCAACTCCAGATGCTATAGATTTGTTACAAACTCATAAAGTCTGTTTTGCTCCTGCAAAGGCTGCAAATGCAGGTGGTGTAGCTGTGAGTGAATTTGAAATGAGTCAAAATGCTTCTATGACAAAATGGAGTTATGCGAAGGTAGATGAAAAACTCAAAGAGACGATGCAAATGATATGTAAGCGTGTTGCTTTAACTGCTAAAGATTACGGCGTGGAAGGAAATTATGTGCATGGTGCTAATATTGCTGGATTTAAAAAAGTTGCAGATGCTATGATAGCGGAGGGCATATAAAAGTAATGAATAAGATAGTTCTTTTTGTTTTAACGCTCTTAGTTCCTTTTATGCTAAACGCAGCGGTTAAGTATTCTCCTTTTATTGATGAGCAAATAGCATTGACATTAAAGATGGATGATGCAAATTTAACGCAAAAAGAGATATATAAACTTGTAAAAAAGCAAGAATATATGTATGAAGTACAGCTTGATGATTTAATGGTAAATAAAGAGGTTTATATTGACCAATTAGGGGACTTTGGATCCAAAATATTTTCTTTACAAAAAGTAATTGCCATAAATAAACGCGCGGGGAATGGCTATGCAGTGTTAAGAGATGAGCTTCGGATTAAATCTTTGAGGTTTGTTCAACAGCAACAATCGCTTATCAAAAAGATTTTACTAGCTCTTGATTTGCCAAATATACAAGCTTATGAAAAAAAGCTAAATACTCTTGTTGTTGCAGAACAAAATTATGTATCAAAGCTCTACAATAAAGATTATACTCCATATCTAAAACTTGACAACAGCTCTTCTAAAGTTATTAGTCAACTTCAGCAAAATATTCGTGATTTTTATGCTCTTAGGGAGATAAATACTGACTTTATAGCCTATATTTATAAATTTGAAAAGAGGATGTATAGACTTAATAAATATTCAAAATATCATATTATAACGCTTGCAGTCTATCTGCAGTCATTTGGATTGGTACAAGAGATTGATGCTGTACTAAATGTATACGGTTTAAGTATTGTGAAAATTTTAATCATACTCTTTATGACTCTGCTTATCTATATATTTAGAAAAATTATTTATACATTTATACAAAAAAGTTTTTCTAAAATTGATATATTGGCTAAATACTCAGATGTTCTTCTTTCTAAATTAAAAAAGGCTATAGAGTCTTTACTTATC
>NZ_JALUKE010000133.1 GCF_027056685.1 Sulfurimonas sp. | reverse complement strand
AGAAATACCGTCCAAATGTGGCGATGATAATAGTCTCCGAGAATTATCCTCAAAAAAAAGAAATTTTTATTGCTCAACGAAATGATTTGACAGATATTTGGCAGTTTCCACAAGGTGGAATTGATGAAGGAGAAGAGGTAGAAGATGCTCTTTTTCGTGAAATGGAAGAGGAGATAGGAACAAACGCAGCTGAAATTGTTGCATCTTATCCTGAATGGATCTCTTATGATTTTCCACCTAAAATTTTAAAAAAGATGAAACCTTATAAAGGGCAGATACAAAAATACTACTTGGTGAAACTCTCTAAAGATGCAAAAATAGATATACATACGAAGCATCCTGAGTTTTCGGATTATAAATTTGTAACTGTAGATGATGTTTTAAATCTTACAGCGCATTTTAAAAAACCCGTGTATGAAAAAGTTGTACAATATTTTGTGAAGGAGGGGCTGTTATAGATGTTAATAGTTCAAAAATTCGGCGGAACAAGTGTCGGTGATTTAGAGCGTATTGAAAATGTAGCAAAGCGTGTGGCAAAAACAAAAAAAGAGGGCAATGATGTTGTCGTTGTTGTCTCTGCTATGAGTGGTGAGACGAACAAACTCGTTGGATATGCAGAGCACTTTTCAAAAAATCCTGCTCGCGCTGAGATGGATATGCTTCTGAGCTCTGGAGAGAGAGTAACTGCGTCACTTCTCTCTATTGCACTTCAAGAGTTGGGTGTTGATGCGACTGCTATGAGTGGGCGTAAGGCTGGCATTTTGACCGATAATATCCATACAAAAGCGAGAATCCAAGAGATAGACCCTACAACGATGCAAAACCTTCTAAAAGAGGGAAAAGTTGTTGTTGTAGCTGGTTTTCAAGGCGTGAATGAAGAGGGTGACATCACAACGCTTGGGCGTGGTGGAAGCGACCTTTCTGCTGTGGCTATTGCTGGGGCACTTGGGGCTGATTTGTGTGAAATATATACTGATGTAAAAGGTATTTATACAACTGATCCACGCATAGAACCAAAGGCAAAAAAACTTGAAAAAATCTCTTATGATGAGATGCTTGAATTTGCAAGTTTGGGTGCAAAAGTATTACAAAACCGTTCCGTAGAGATGGCAAAAAAACTCAATGTAAATCTTGTTACAAGAAGCAGTTTCTCAGATGAAGAGGGAACATTAATTACAAAGGAAGAAAATATTATGGAAAAACCATTAGTAAGTGGAATAGCATTAGATAGAAATCAAGCTCGTGTATCTTTGTGCGGTGTTAAAGATAGACCAGGAATTGCATCAGACATCTTTAATAGTCTTGCAGATGCTGATGTAAATGTGGACATGATAATTCAAACTAAATCGGTTGATGAGAGTACAAATATTGACTTTACTGTTCCTGTTGGAGAGCTGCTTGATGCAAAAGCAGTTGTAGATGTTTTTGTCAAAAAAGGCGAAATCAAGTCTGATTCTTACAATGAAGATATTTGTAAAGTTTCTGTCGTTGGTGTGGGTATGAAATCTCATGCTGGTGTTGCTGCAAAGGCATTTTCAGTGATGGCAAATGAGAACATTAACATCAATATGATTTCAACTTCAGAGATTAAAATTTCAATGGTTATAGATGAAAAGTACGCAGAGTTGGCAGTAAGAAGTCTTCATGATGCGTATGAGTTAGAGAAGTAAGAGCGGCTATGCCAGACTTTGCACAATGGAGCTTAGATGCCATAAGAGAAGAGGGCGGTAGTCTCTCTTGGCTTGAAGAGGACCGTTTTGAGTGGTCAAAAACAACTGCGTATGCACTGAGCCAAATTCTCACGGGTAAAACGGTTATTATCATTACAGATGAGAAGCGAAAATGGTTAGAGCAGTATATTTTAACCTCTATAAATAGTGTGGAGTTAGACAGACCGCTTGTTCCTATTGTAAGTATTGACAGCCTCTACTCTCATTATAACAATTTAAGTGGTGGGGAGATGATAGACTTTGTTGAAGATATGATTTCTCAAGCATATAAAGATGATTGTTTTTATTGGTATATTGGTAAGGGTGATGATAAACGCAGTGATATTGCAAAAAGAAAAGATGAGAGTTATTTTTGGATTTTTGATGAAGATTTTAACAATGCATTTACCCTTAAATCATATGACACCTCTTTAGATATAAAGCTTTTACAGCTCTTTAAACTCTTTAATGCATCGCTCAATGCGACAATGTTTGGTGAAGTTGATGCAAGTTCGTAGTCATATTCTTATTGCTAGCGATATTGAAGAGGCAGTTGAGAATTTCAAAGAGCAGCTGCATGGTTTTCGTGTTGTTGCGTTTGTCGAAGAGAACTTCAAAATAGAGCATGCAAAACTTGTGACTGCTGAGGCATACATAAGTGAAATGCAGACAAAGTACATCATAATCGCAGCAAAAGAGTTTACAGCAGTTGCGCAAAATTCACTTTTAAAGCTACTTGAAGAGCCTCCAAGAAATATAGAATTTATTATAATCTCACCTACAAAATCAAATCTTTTAACAACAGTACGCTCCCGTTTACCTGTTATAAAAAGTGAGACACATGCCCATATACAAGAGCTTACTATTAACCTTGCAAAAATGGATTACAAAGAGGTGTTTGACTTTTTAAAACAAAATGCTCGTATATCAAAAAATGAAGCAAAAGCGCTTGTAGAAGCTCTTTTTTATAGAGCCACAGTTGTAGATAGATTGATTTTAAATGAAAATCAGCTTGAAATATTTGATAAAGCATATAGACTTCTTGATTTAAACGCAAGAGCACAGAGTGTACTTGCCATGCTTGTTATGAGTTTTGCAAGGGAGCGTTAATGGTTGTAGAGGTCTTATCAAATGAGTTAAATATAAAAAATTATTTGAAACTGCTTGGTGTTGATGGTGGTGGTGTAAATATTTTAGCTGCAAAAGCAGAGATGCACCTTGTAGCTATTAAAGACTTGCATGTCGGTGGTGCAAATATTTTAAAGCAGGATGCACTCTCAGTAGGTGCAGATTTGGCAGTGCCAAAAGGGACGGTAATAGCAGCACAAAAAAGAGTAGATGCTCTGCTTATCGCAACTACAAAAGAGCTTGAGATTCTTGCAAAAAAGGAGCTGGCACAACCCTTTGGACTCAAAGGTTTAGCCATTAAACTGAAAAAAATAGCAAAAGTGAAAAAACCAAAAGAGTGTGAGATTATGGGTGTTATTAATGCCAATGATGACAGTTTTTTTAGCGGCAGTAGATTTTTAGAGCGTGATGCTGTTGTTATGATTGAGCAAATGATAGAAGAGGGTGCAGATATTATTGACATCGGGGCAGTCTCTTCTCGTCCAAACGCAGCAATTGTAAGTGCTACAGAAGAGTTAGAGAGAATTACCCCAATTTTAGAGTTGATAAAAGAGAAAAATATAGCACAAAGCGTACGCCTTAGTATTGACAGTTATGAGCCGTTAGTAGTTCAAAAGGCACTTGATGCTGGTTTTACTATTGTAAATGATATTACAGGGCTTGAAAATGATGCTGTTTGTGAGTTGTGCGTATCGTATGGGGCGATGGCAGTTATTATGCATATGCAAGGAACGCCTCAAACCATGCAAAAGAGTCCTACTTATAACTCTGTTTTAGATGATGTTTACTCTTTTTTTAATGAGCGTATTGAAAAAGCAGAACGCTTTGGTATAAAAGATATTGTTTTAGATGTGGGCATAGGATTTGGAAAGAGTTTGGAAGATAACATCTCTCTTATCAAAAATTTAGAGCATTTTTTAACGCTAGAGAAAAAACTTTTAGTAGGAGCTTCAAGAAAATCTATGATAGATAAGATTTTCCCCTCATCAGTAGAGCAGAGACTCTCAGGAACTCTAGCACTGCACCTTGAAGCATTTAGAAATGGTGCTGCAATGCTAAGAGTTCATGATGTTTATGCTCATAAACAAGCACTAGAAGTGCAAAAGGAACTGTTATAAAAGCTTACTTCTTTATGTAAGCTTTTATAATCTCTTGTCGTTTTACTGGTCTATCTCCACCACTTCTTCCCATAGTTTTGACATTATTAAGTTTCATAATTGTTTTTAATGACTCTTGACCTACTATTTTTCCAAAAATAGTATAACCACCATTAAGCCATGGTGCAGGGGCAGTTGTTATAAAAAACTGGCTGCCATTTGTATTTGGTCCACGGTTTGCCATTGCTAAAATTCCAGGTTTGTCAAATACAAGATTTGCACCAAACTCATCTTTAAAATCTTTATGCCATATACTCTCTCCACCGCGCCCTGTTTCGGTTGGGTCGCCTCCTTGAATCATAAAGTTGTGAATAATTCTATGAAACGCAATACCATTGTAGTACCCATTTTTAACATGTGTCACAAAGTTCTCAACTGCTAATGGTGCTACTTTAGGATAGAGTTGTAATTCAATTTTTCCTTGATTTGTCTCTAAAATGACATGTGGATTTGCCTCTTTTGCAAAAAGTGTGATGTTAAAAAGCACCAAAAGTGCTAAAGCTATTTTTTTCATATTATTTCTCCTCTTGAAAATTTAAACACACCGAATTTATACAGTATCGTAAGCCTGTAGGTTCTGGACCATCAGGGAAAACATGCCCTAAGTGTGCATCACAGTTGCTACATCTTACTTCAGTTCGTAGCATACCGTGAGAAATATCTTTTATCTCTCTTACGGCATCTTCTATACTTTCATAATAACTAGGCCACCCTGTTCCTGAATCAAATTTTGTGCTTGATTGAAAAAGGGGTGCATTACAGCAGATACAGTTATATGTGCCGTTCTCTTTATTGTTGTAGTATTTACCAGAAAATGGAGCTTCTGTTCCATGTTGGCGACAAACATAAAACTCTTCATCTGTGAGCTGTTCTTTCCACTCTTGCTCGGTTTTATTTACCTGCATATATTTCCTTTAGTTGTTGTAAATTTTGTGAATCCTTTGCATAGAGTATATGTACAGATTCTTGAGCATGATTAATTACATACTCAAGCTCATGATTTGTTGCTTCGTCTATATCTAAAAGTATTGCGTCATTATATATAAGTTCATTAAGATCAGTATAGGTTGCTAGTTTTAATCTCTCTAACTCTTGAAATGTTAGACTAACAGAGCTGTCAAATGCCGTTACATCCTCTTCTATAAAGAATTTCAAGTCATCAATCAATTTTGTTCTATTATCACGATTAGATACTATGAGCAACTCTTTTGAATCTTTTTGTTTGAGTAGTTGAGCTATGAGCTGGAGGGCTTTTGCATGTGGATTCGTCTCATAAAATAGAATATTTTTCTCTTTAATCAGATAACTCTCTTTAAATGAGAATGTGACTTTATCTGTTGTATCGTTAGTGAGTACAATTTTGTGCTTACTTTGCAAACTTTTGAGATACTCTATAAACTCTTCTTGCATAAGCATTCCATCATCACACATTATTATCTCTCCTAGTTCGGAGTGCTTTTTTGTCCCTATTTCATCTGGTGTTAAAATAGTTACACTTAAGATGTCAAACTCTACAATTGCGTGTTCTATAATCTCTAAAAATTGTCTATGCAGAATGTCTTTTGCAAGTTTTGTTGGTTTTATAATCGTAATTTTTAGGGAAGGGTTTTTCAAAATTTCAAATATGGCTTTAAGTAGTAAAGTAGAACTAAGTCCACTTTTAGGTGCTGCTTGAATATTTGTAAAATTCTTTAATGGGGCATCTATAAATGTTTTTTGTTCTGCGTTTGCTAAAAAAAGTTTATTGTCTTTATCTATAAGTGTGTATTGGGTAAGGAGTGAGCCTACTATTTTTTCTGCACTGCCATAAGAGTTTTGATTTTGTGCTTCTTTTTGTAATTTCTTTAGAATGGCATCTGCATCTAAATCATTAAAAATAATTTTTTCTTTTAAAAGTATCTTTTTTAATGAATCATCTAAATTCTGATACTCAGAAGAGCTTAGATGAGTCATTAAAAGATAGTTGTGGATAGGAATATCGCTATTGTGAATAATTTCATCCAGCTTATTTGTTACAGCTTCATGCATGCTACTGTAACTTAGGGTGTTTTCTGCCTGTTTTGCTTGTTCTGTTTTTGTAAGTGAGGCATCTTTTAAATCTTCATAAGACCACTCTTTAATTTCAAAGAGAAAAAGGGCTCTGTACTCATCATAAATCATCAATGGTATAGTTTGTCTGCGTTTATGCAGAAAAATATCTACATTATCATAAATTATAAGATTTGTATGATCTTTTAGAGAGTATATTTTATCAATAAGAAGATTGTGTCCCTCTTGCGTTTGAGGTGATTTGCCAAAGAGTGAAAAGAGGAAGTTTTTATTCATTATTTAGAAGAAGTACCATCTTGTAAAAAGAGGGTACTTAGAGGAATTATTTACCAGCTGCTACGCGGTCTTTAAGACCTTTACCAGCTTTGAATTTAGGAGCCATTTTATCTTGAGTTGTATAAGTTTTATCAGTTCCTGGAACTTTACCAGTTTTACCTTTTTGTAATACAGCTGCGAAGCTACCAAAACCAACTAAAGAAACATCTTCACCTTTTACTAGTGCTTCAGAAATTGCATCTGTAAAAGCTTTGATTGCTGTCTCTGCTTCAACTTTAGTTTTATAGTTGCCTTGTGCTTGTACTAACTCAACGAATTGCGCTTTATTCATAGATTTACCTTTTAGATTAAATTTTCCCGAACGTTCATGCCACATAGAAGTCCATGAAATAATTCAGCTACAGATACTTTATAGTTTATTTGCTTAAATTTTTCTTCTTTTTCGTATATTGATGAATGAAATGTGATAATTTTGTTTCTTTTAGTTCGAGTTTAGCACGATTACAGAGTTTTGAGAAGTTTTTTGCTGCATCATGTGACATTAGTAAAGTAGATAAATTTTTTATTTTTTCAAATTTATCTTCTCTTGAATGTATAGATAAAAACACATCTTCAAGCCCATCTCTTTCATTTTTTGTTAAAGCACCCATAGTATCAATCCTCTAGTTTGTTGATTTTTCTCACAGCTCTGATAATTTCATCATCATCCAATTTTCCCAACATTTTCATAACTATGGCTGCTGCTTGTGGTTTCGCCCGCCCAAGCTTCCAGTCTTGATAAGTACGCATAGATATTCCAAGACCTTTAGCCATATCTTTTAGAGATATTTTTTTGCCATTGTTTTGTGATTCTACTGCATTGTGAAGGATATTAAACAAATCATCAATTTTCATAATAGAATTATACGGATAATATACTTAAAAATACATATAAATATTATTATTATCTATTATATTGTATGTATAATACATTAAAAATTATATTACATAAATAATAATTGATAATATATAAAATATATAGAATTTAATGCACGGAATATCGTGTAAAATTTATAAAAAAGAGTAGTGCTGCGTTTAAGAAGAATTAGAATGAGCTTAGAAGCTCATTTGCAAAGTTATATGCTAAAAATATAGGGGTTTTTGGGTGGAGAGGGAGTTAGTACTCTAAAAGGTCACTGTAATCATATTTTGAAAAGTTAAGATAAAGCTTTCCGTTTTGTTTAATTACACGAATGTCGCTATTGTAGACCGCGAGAAATCTTTTTTTGATGATTTTTCTTTGATATGGCTCAAGCTCAAGTTTCTTGAGGTAATCTTTAAGTTCGACTATTTCATCTACAAGCTCTATATCTTTGGCATCTTTGTTTTTGTCTGCAGGAATGGATTCAACTTCATGAACAGTATTAGCATTGCTTTGCTCTACTAAAAGCTTTGTATTTACAAGCTCCAAAATGGTTTTAAGTTGCTCATCTTTTGCGCTGTAAACCTGCTCGATTTTACTCATTTCATCTCGAAGCATCTGCTCTTTATCATCTATGAGTTTATCAATTTTCTCTTCGAGCTGGAGTATTTTCTCTTTGAGTTGCTGGTTCTCTTTTTGATAGAGTGATAAAACCATAGCAACAGTAGTTTTTCTTCTTTTTGGTGCGTGTACAGTAGGAGTAGTTGATTTCTCTTTTGTCTCTGCTGTAATAATATATGTTACACCATTTTCAACAATAGAACTAAGCTGTTTTTTACGCAGTTTTGAGAGAATCATCTCCTTTGACATTTTAAAATGTTTTGAGTACTCATCAATTGTCAATCGCATATGCATCCTTTGCCGAAGTAATTTGGGTTTATTTTATCATAAAGTTCTTTTAAATGAACTATATAATATAATTCATAAATTTAATTTTTTCGGGGATTTGCTATGAGTAAAGGTGTTTTAGATATTGTTAAACCAGGTGTTTTGTTCGGTGATGATGTTCGTAAGGTTTATGAACATGCCAAAGAAGTTGGATTTGCTATTCCAGCTGTAAATGTTGTAAATACAGAGTCAATCAATGGCGTACTAGAAGCTGCAGCAAAGGCAAATTCTCCTGTTATTATTCAGTTTAGTAATGGTGGGGCATCTTTTTATGCAGGAAAAGGTCTGAGTAATGACAATGAAAAGGCTGCGATTATTGGTGCAGTTGCTGGAGCTATTCACACACATATGATGGCTGAAGCGTATGGTGTTGCTGTTATTTTACATACTGATCACGCTGCAAAAAAATTGCTTCCTTGGATAAACGCACTTTTAGAGACTGGTGAGAGTTACTTTAAAACTCAGGGAAAACCACTCTTTTCATCACATATGCTTGATTTGTCTGAAGAGCCTATTGAAGAGAACATCGGTGTTTGTAAAGCATACTTAGAGCGTATGGCAAAAATCGGTATGAGTATTGAGATAGAGCTTGGTGTAACAGGTGGCGAGGAAGATGGTGTAGACAACACAAACATTGACAACGCACTCCTTTATACACAACCTCAAGAGGTAGCACTTGCATATAAAGAGCTTAGTGAGGTTTCTCCAAACTTTACAATAGCAGCCTCTTTTGGAAATGTGCATGGTGTTTACAAACCAGGAAATGTACAGCTTACTCCTAAAATCTTAGATAATTCACAAAAATATATTGCCCAAGAGTTTAAAACAGCTGAAAAACCTGTAAACTTTGTTTTTCATGGTGGTTCAGGTTCTCTTCCTTCAGAGATTCGTGAAGCTATCTCATATGGTGCTATAAAAATGAACATAGATACCGACACACAATGGGCAACTTGGAATGGAGTTCGTGAATATGTTGCTAAAAATCATGACTACTTACAATCTCAAATAGGTAACCCAGAGGGCGAAGATAAACCAAACAAAAAATACTACGACCCAAGAAAATGGCTTCGTGCTGGTCAAGAGGGCTTAGTTTCGCGTGTGCTTCAGGCATTTGAAGATTTAAACGCAATGAATAGGAATTAAGGGGAATAGACTGTGTAAGCATGAACAATAATTTTCCCGTTAGGGTGGATTATTGCTCTCCTTGCACCTGCTATACTTCTTACTTCTCTAGATTTAACTTGCTTTTAAACATCCAGTCTCTTCTTTTAATCTTTCAGCAATCCAAACTTTAATAATAGACTGTCTTGTAACACCAATCTTTTTAGCTTCTTGATCTAAAGATTCTATTATCCATTCAGGAAAATCAACATTTACTTTTTTAGTTTCTGTTTTTAATTTTTTAACATCTTTTAGTTTTATAGCATTTGAAAAATCTAAATACTCTGTAACATCTTCACCATTATCAAACTTCTCATCAAACTCTTTAGCTGTTATTGTTTTCATAATTTCTTTCCTCATTTTTTCTACATCTTCTAACACTTATGATACGATAAATATCATTTCTAAGAGTAAAAATTGCTGTATAGCATTTACTTTTGAATATTGAAATGAGAGCATAACGAACTTCATCATCAACAATATTCGCTGGAACAATAAGTGCATTTTCATTTTGCCATAAGTTTTAAGCTTCAACAAAATCAATGCCATGTTTTTCTTTGTTAATCTTACTTTTATTGTCATCATACTCAAATTTCATAAAAAACCTCTTTTCTGATATAGAAAGTATACTTTAATTATATTTTATTTGTCAAGGTTAGAAAGTTTTTGTGGAGAGTTAACGGCGAAGCTCGTTTAGAGCTCAGCTTCGCCGTTGTAAGTTTCCGCTTCGCGGGAACTTACAACTATTTATTCAACGAACATTTTACACAAAACAACTCTAAAAAGCAACAATTAACAAATATATACTT
>NZ_JALUKE010000132.1 GCF_027056685.1 Sulfurimonas sp. | reverse complement strand
GTTGTCAGGATCTGCAATTTGTGCCATAACTTCTTCTCTAGTCCGTTTATTTGCTATACTCTCAAATGATGGTCCAAATGCCATTGCAGTTTCATGATGACATCCCCAACAATACTCTTGAAATAACTTTTTCCCATCACTATCATTTGCAAAAGCAGTAGAAGCAAATATGAATAATATAGAAGCAGATAATACCATTTTTTTCATAAATATATTCCTTACAATTTTTCTTATTTTTCTTATAAAAAGTATATTACTATATCTTATATAAGAAAAATATATGTCCTAAAAAGGACATATATATTATGCACCAGGAATTTTCTCTCTGTGTTCAACAGAATAAGTAAAAGTTGGTGTAGTGAAGTTATACATATATTTTATAAATCTACCAGTTTTAGCATTGTAGATTCCAATACGACCTGTAGTCCATTCACTAATTGTTGTCCATCTACCATGATTAGCAGGTTCTGCATGCAACAATCGTGGTTGAACTGGTTTAGAAACTTTTGCACCATGTTTTGCAGTATATGGTACGAGTTCTTCTTTAGAAAGCTTTGAAGCCACCTCTTTATGTGTCACTGTTTTGTATTGAGTTGCATCCCAAGTTTGTAAAATTTTTCCAGTCTCTGCATCTATAAGATGACCTTTCTTTTTACCGACTTCAATAATTCTCTCAGTTTTAAGAGTTTGTTTATTGATTAGATACATTTTGTTATAATTTTTAACACCACCAATAACACAGTCTGACCAAATGTATGGAGTAAATTCACTAGTACCTACAAATAATCCACCGCCAGCAGTTGGAACATTAGCTACAACTTCATTGTCCATATTCCAAATAACAACATCACCGACATTCATACTGTTTGTAGCATTAAGTTGTCCATATTTGTCATTATACCAAGAACTACCTTGACCTGGGTGTGGCTTAGTACCTGGACCAGTATAGACTTTTGCAGCAAGTTTAAGTGTTTTTAAATCAACAACACCCATCAAATCACTTCCTTGAGAAGCTACATAAACAAATCGTCCAATTTGTTTGCCTTCATTTTCAAAAGCATCATGTAAAATTTTACCAATATTAGCAATATCACCTACAATTGGAAAATTTGGTTTTGAATAATCAACTACATACACATGTCCAGCATCTTTAAGTGCAAATACAAAATATGGTGCATAAGGAGTGTCTGCAATAAATGCAACACGACTTGGCTCAATATTTCCATCTGTATTTATAACACTAGAAGTAGGGTATACTTTAAGTGGCTCAAGTGTATGAGCATCACATAAAACAGCACCACCTGGATTGTAGTTACCAACCATTACATATTTTCCATCAGGAGAAACAGCGAGTCCACGAGAGTCTTGACCAACTTGAACACTTGCAAGCGCAGGTTGTCCTGGAGCGTTCAAATCAAACATAGTTAAACGACCTGAACGACTAATACAGTATGCATAGCGAGGAATTCTTTTGTTTGTTACAGTAACATGTACAGCATATCCAGCTTTATGACGAGATAAAACTTTCCCTGTTGTTGAGTCAATAAAATCAACTAAAGAGGCATCTCTCTCTGTTGCAAACATAATGTCTTTATCGCTCTTAACATCTACAGGATTTGGATATTTTGAGTATAAAGCTTTGCGATCTGCAAGCTTTTTCCATGTTTTATGTACACCTTCTAACGAAAGCTTTAATGTTACTGTATTTTTCCAATCTTTTAGCCAATTAACCATACCTGCAGCATCATCTTTTGTAAAAGTTGATTTCCAAGATGGCATCGCTGTACCTTCTCTTCCTATTAAAATTGTTTCAACAAGACTATGGTTCTCTTTTTTCTTCAGTGCTTTTGGTCTTAAGTCAGCACCAACGCCACCTTGATGAATTGGTCCATGACATCCTGCACACTGTTGTGTGTAGACTTTAGCAAAATTCATATGTGATGTGCCAGCAAATAAACCTGAACTAACTACAGCTAATGCTGCAACCGATGTAACTAATTTATTAAGTTTCATTTTTGTTCTCCCCAAAAAATATTTCCTAACTTCCCTCTTATAAAAAAGAGGGAAATGATTTCTATCTACTCTTCATTTTCCAAACGCTTTTTCTCTTGAAAATAAATCCAAATCATTGGAAGAATTATCACTGTATGAAGAAAAAGTGTTAGAGTTAAAGGACCTTGATTAAGCCAACCAAAAAAACTTGGTACGACATCTGTAAACGGTTCAAACATCTTATGCCTCCTTATCTTTCATGTACTGGATTTTTACCAGTAGTAAGTAAATCTTTTGCCAAAATAATGAAACCTGTAAAAATAACAAGACCCATTATAAGTCTCCAATCCATTGCTTGTTGAAACCACATACCACTTTGACCATCGAAATATCCTGCCCAAGTTGCACCCATTTGTGCACGCGAAACAATAACTTGAACATATCCTGCGATAGTAAGTGCTACGGTCATTCCCATCATACCACCAGTAATCATACTCGTAGCCCAAATAGAAGCTCTTGTATGTTTCATAACTTTAATACCATTTGTACCTTGAACAGCTATATAGAACATTCCTATAAGAATAGTTGCATATGCCCCAAAGAAAGCTAAGTGACCATGTGCTGAAGTGAACTGTGTACCATGAGTATAAAGATTTATTTGTGGTAGTGTGTGGAAAAATCCCCATACACCAGCGCCTAAAAAGTTTCCAAAGGCATTTAAAACAAACCATGTAAATGCAGGTTTATTATTGATAACCGAATTGGTATTTCCTTTTTCTTCTTCTGATCCTTGAGTTTTACCCCAGTCATACAGAACATGTACAAACATAGCTACAAGCGGTAAAGGTTCTAGTGCTGAGAATAGTGCACCAATTTCCCACCAGTACTCAGGTGTTCCAATCCAGAAGTAGTGATGACCAAGTCCAAGAATACCTGAACCAAATAACATCGCAACCTCAATCCATAGCCACATTTCAACAACCTGACGATGTGCACCTAACATTTTAATAAGTCCATAAGCAGCAATCGCACCAACGAAAACTTCCCAAGTAGCTTCAACCCATAGGTGGATTACCCACCACCACCAGTATTGATCAACTGAAATGTTATCTGTAAAGAACATACCAGCTAAGTAAAGACCCGCAAACGCAATCATATCTGCCATAAGTACAGTTACAATACCAGTTTGTTTTCCTTTCATACCTGTTAAGAAAAGATTTCCAACAAATCCTAAGGCAACAACAACAATACCCCAGTCAGCCCAGCGTGGTGCTTCAATATATTCGCGACCCTCTGTAATAAACCAGATTGTAGTTGCATCTGCTTTACCAACTTGAATAAATAAAAATACTAAAACTACTACAACAATAGCAGCTGCAAAAATCCAAAATAGAAGCTTTCCTATTTTGATTCCAACCGTTTCAATTCCAGTTTCATCTGGTAATAACCAATAAACAGAACCAAACATTGCAAATACCATCCATACTACAAGTGCATTAATGTGTATTATTCTTGCAATAGAAAAATCAAGTATTCCATAAAGAAAACCTGGCATTACATATTGAGTAGCTGCCACTAAACCAAAAAGTAATTGAGCACCAAACAAAATAGCTGCAAAAGTAAAATACCATGTTGCTAACTGTTTTGATTCACTCCCAGTACCTGTCAAATATTTACTTGCCATGAACTGCTCCTTTTATTTTTCCAAAGTTTCTAGGGAAACCATTTGTATCAATAGATGACATATGTTTTAAAAATGCAACTAAACCTTTAGCCTCTTTTGCTGTAATACCAAGATTTGGCATCATACGCGCATGTGTAGGGTATTGGTCTGGATGTTGTAAGAATTCAGCCATAGCCTCCTCTTTTGTATTTTTTCCAGTTAATGCTTGCATTGCACCATCTGGTCCCCATGCAGGATCTAGCCATGCTTTTGTTAAGTCTGGTGCATAGTATGCGCCATTTCCCAAAAGTGTATGACAATCCATACAGTTTTTTGCCTGTGATCCCAATTTACCTAAGTGCAATAAAGCTCTTGCTTCTTTTTCAGAGTAGTCGTCACGACCAAAAAACTTCTCTTTTTGTTGAAAGAGTGAATTCCCCTTGCCATCATTTCCACCTATAATAGGCACTTCATGACCACGCTTATTACTCATTTCATAAGTAATTTTGTAATTAATAACAGTAGGCCCTGGAACCCTTTTTGTTACACCGTCTTTGAGGTTCTTATCATTACCCATTGCAATTTGTGCTGATGTGTCAAATGTCAACCAAATTAAAAGTATTGATGCAAAACCGGTAACCCATGTTGCTGAACGCTGCCAGAAACGATTGTCACTCCATACAGATTTCTTTGCCACTGTATCCTCCTAAAATTTTTTATTCAATATATATATTTTCAATGTTCATTCTTTTTATGAACTTGATCTTGCATATAATAGACTGCGTGTGGAAGTAAAATAAGTCCAATTGCAGCGACGACTAAAGCTTTTGCAGTAAATTCCCCAACATGCATTAAACTTCCCATTAAGTACAAACAATATGCTGTGAGTAACCAAAACATATATGCAAGGGCTATGAACCATGGTTTAAGCATTTTTACCTTTACTGCAGTATATATACCTACATAAAATCCTCCAAAAACTAATACAAGTGCAGAAGAGACAAAGATAGGCAAAAAATCACCTAGCGCGATTTCTGGTCTGATTACAGATGGGTCTATCATTTGTTTTTCCTTAAATTGAATTGGAATTTAGAATCATGAGTAGTTTATTAAGTTTGGAATTAAATTAACTTGATTTATGTCAAGAATCGTAAAAAAGAGGAGATTTTGAATTTTTTTTATTTAAAAGGTAACATTATGATTAATACATAAGAAAAAATTAATTCTCTTGAATGTATTTATTGATGCGTTCAGTAGTTTGTTTTAAACTGTTTTTATAAGATTGTAATATTGAAGATAAGTTTTTGCTTGGTGTTTTTAATATTGTTTTGGTTTCTAAAACGATATTGTGTAGTTGCTCAGCCCCTAGATTTGCACAAATACCAACAATATCTAGTAGTAATTGATCTGCTTCTTCAAGCTTGTTCTTTTTTATAAGTAGAAGCAAAGCTTCATCAGAATTACCATAGTCTTGTAAAAATTCTTTTAAAATATCTTTATAAAAATTGATGTCCCCTCCACAAATATTTAGACCTATTTCTGTATTTAAAAGCTTGTTATTATCATTAGTTACTATTGTACTTTTTTGCTTTGCTATATTCATATTATATGCATACAAAATATCATATAATGCATCCATTTTAAGAGGTTTTTCAAGTGTTTCACTCATTCCGGCATCTTTCATCTTTTTGATGTCATCACTTGCTGTATCTCCACTAAGTGCAACTACTACTATATGATTGTATTTTGGATTTTTTCGTATAATTCTTGTCGCTTCAAAACCATCTATATTTGGCATGTGTGCATCCATAAGTATAAGTGTGAAATTATCGTCATTCTCTAAAATATTGAGTGCTTCTTGTCCATCATTGGCAAGGACAATTTCTATACCACTGTCACCAAGGAGACCTAAGATTACTTTTTGATTGATAATATTGTCTTCTGCTAGGAGAATACGCATTCTACTAAACTTACTAAAGTCCTCTTTTTTGATTTTCCCATGAGGAGGAACAGTCTGTCTTTTAAAATTATCAACTACTATTTCTTTTTCTTTTTCTTTTTCTTCTTCTTCTTCGACTTTCGATGTATGCGTGTCATAGATATCTTTTTCTGTTTCTTTAGCATTTTGTGTATCTTGCTCATATTCATCTACAACTGCTGGCTTAATCTCTAATAAGGTTTCTCTCTTTTTTGGACGCTTTTTTAATAATACATAGAGTATAAAAAGTAATAAAAGTGCTAGAACAGTAATGATTTCTAGTTGATATTGTGCTAAAAATTTGAGATACATATAAAACCCTTTTTATAGTTTTGCTAAATGATACAGTATAAAAAATTAAACCTAAATCAATTTTGCTGTATAATAACCCTAATATTAACATTAGGGTTAGCTTTGCAAGAAATTCCTCATATTCCAGTTTTGTATAGAGAAGTAGTTGATGCTTTTACTGATTTAGGTGAGGGTATTGTCATTGATTGTACTATGGGGTATGGTGGGCACTCCTCTTTAATTCTTGAAGCAAATCCAAATATTAAATTGATTGCAATAGACCAAGACCAGACAGCGATTGACTTTTCAACAAAGCGCTTGGCGAAATATGGGGATAGAGTAACAATTAAAAAAGGGCGTTTTTCTTCTGTTATAAAAGAGATACTGAGTGAGGTAAACGTAGCAGATATTAAAGGAATACTAGCTGATATTGGTGTCTCTTCATTACAACTTGACCAAAAAGATAGAGGCTTTTCTTATGGGAGTGAGACGCTTGATATGCGCATGGATAAAGATGCACCACTAAGTGCTTCAAATGTTGTAAATGAATACTCAAAATCAGAGTTAGAGAAAATTTTGTTAGAGTATGGTGAATTGAGAAATTATAAAAAGATTGCTGATGTGATTGTAGAAAATCGTCCTTTTCTCTCTGCAAAAGCACTCAGTGAAATAGTTAAACCCTATATGCCACGAGGGAAAAAGATACATCCCGCAACACTTTTAATGCAAGCAATTAGAATAGAGGTAAACAATGAACTGGGCGAGCTTAAAAGTGTACTCAAAAGCATTGAGGAGGCAAAATTGCCTCATGCTAAAGTGGCTATTATCTCTTTTCATTCACTTGAAGATAGAATAGTAAAACAGGAGTTTGCACGATGGGCGAAGTCGTGCACTTGTCCTCCTGAAGCTTTTCGCTGTAGTTGTGGGAATGACCATCAGCTTGGTAAAGTGCTTACAAAAAAGCCAATAACGGCACAAGAAGATGAAATCAAAGAAAATGTAAGAAGCAGAAGCGCGAAAATGCGTCTGTTTCAAATGGACTTATGATGAGCGAAAAGAGAGAACTTTTAGATGAAGTTGAGACTCTTTTTACTCCTAAACGCAGTCTTGATTTTAACTACTTCTTATATGTTTTGCTGACACTTACTTTTGTTGGAATGTTTGCTTTTCCTAAGATTTATATAACAGAGCAGATTTACTTTAAAAGCAGGGACATTGCAAAATTAAAAGTAGAGTATGATACTCTTAAAGAAGAGCATAAACTCATCAGTGCTTCTGTTGAATCCATAAAATTTAAAAACCAAATTTTAGATACTCTATTTTAAACTCACATAGAACCAAGGAAAAGTGTTGATTAGAAAATTTATACAGTTCGCTATTGATAAACCCCTGCTAAACCATATACTACTTATATTTATTTTTATGCTCTCAATCTTTGCATATATTAATATTCCAAAAGAGATTTTTCCACCGATGAATATGGATAAAATAACCATTAAAGGTGGCTATGCTGGTACCTCTGCCGATACCTTAGATAAGATGGTTGTGCAGAGTATTGAGGATGATTTACAAAATATTGATGCACTTGAAGATACCACGAGTAGTATTAAAAATGGTTCATTTATTATTAGTTCTAAGATTAGAAGTGGTTCAAATAATATTTTAGTATTAAATGATGTAAAAGATGCTATTAGCAATGTGAAAAAAGATTTGCCAGCAGATATGAATGAACCTATTGCAAAAATCAAAACACACTCCTTCCCCCTTGTTCTCATTGCACTCTCTGGTAATGTTACAACAGCAGAGTTACTTAATCGTGCAGATGAGCTAAAGAGTGAACTGAGTAAATTTAAAGATTTGAGTGATATAACCATTCGTGGGGATGCAAAAGAAGAGCTTGATATTAAACTTAACACCGAAAAAATTAAGGCGTATGGTCTTTCTCCCTCGTTAGTAGTTTCACAAATTAGTAAAATAAGCTCTATTTTTCCTATTGGTACGATTAAACAAAAAGCAGACCATCTCTATATTTCTACCTATAATGGGGAAAAAACAAAAGAGGCAATTGCAAATACCATTATTGATGTTGGAGGGGACAGACTTCATATAGGTGATATTGCAAGCGTTGCGTTTAAACTAAGTGATGCAGTAGAACTTTCACACTACAATGGTGTGCGAAATATCTCTATTAATGTTACAAAAAGTAAAAATGGAAATGCTATTGCACTTGTACGAGATATACGCAAGCTGTTAAAAAAGCAAAAATTGAAACATCCCAATTTGAATTATAATATTTATACAGATACTTCTGTATGGATTAAGAATCGTCTTAATGTTGTTTTTTCCAACATAGTATTTGGTTTGGCTCTTGTCTTTTTAGCGATGCTTATTTTCATAAACAGAGGCATTGCGTTTGTTGTGGCTCTTGGTATTCCTGTAAGTTTTATGATAGGTCTTATAGTGACTGAGCTTCTTGGTGATAGCCTTAATATGCTCTCTCTTTTAGGAGCCCTCATTGCTCTTGGTATGCTTGTAGATGAGGCAATTGTTGTTGCTGAAAATATTTATAGGCATTTAGAAGAGGGAATGGATAGAAAAGAGGCTGTAATCACTGGTGCAGCAGAGATGTTTCCAGCAGTTTTGGCTGCAACGCTCACAACAGTTCTTGCTTTTTTACCAATGCTTTTAATGACTGGTGAGATGGGAATGTTTATAAGAATCATACCAATTATGATAACTGTACTTCTTTTATCATCACTGTTTGAAGCTTTTTACTTTTTACCACTCCATTCGTATGACTTTTTAAAAGTTTCTAAAGAGGGGAGTTTCACAAAACGCTTTTGGGATTGGATGTATATCTCATATAGTCGTGTTTTACACTTTTTCTTTAAACGCAAGGGTCTTTCACTTTTACTCATAGTTGTGAGTATTTTGGCATTTGAATTTGTAATGATAAAAAATGCAAAATTTCAGTTATTTCCTGATTTTGACAATACGCAAATATATGTATATGGAAAAGTCAATATAAACAATGATTTGCAGGATACGGAAAAAATTGTCACAAAAGTTGAAAAAGAGATACTTAAAAATGTTAAGAAGCAAAATGTATCTTCTGTTACTTCTGTAATTGGTTTTAAAATGGATGCCAAAAACAGAGCAGAACTTGGTGAAAATATGTTTCATATTTTTATTGATTTACATGAACGAGCTCCTGTTAACTTCTTTGATAAATATATAAGCCCCTATCTTTCACTTGAATATGATGCAAAAGTACGCTCAAGAGAAGTTGATGCAAAAGTTATAGCTAAGAGATTACAAAAAGTTCTTAAAAATCTCAAAAATAAAAAACTAAAAGATGGTGAAAATCTTTTTGAAGAGTTTGTGGTAAAAGTACCTGGTGCTGGTATTATTGCCCATGATGTAGAGATTGGGCTGAGTGCAAAAGATGGGACAAAGGTAGTTCCTTATCTCAAAACATTAGAGAATAAATTAGCTGCTATTAAAGGTGTGCATAATATTTCTGATGATGCAACGCTTGGAGAAAAAGAGCTAAAACTGAGAGTCAATGCTTATGGACAAGAACTCGGCTTTAACGAGCAGATAATCTCTAACGATTTACGAGCATATTATTTAAAGGGTGAGTATGGGAAACTCTTTAACGCACAAGGACTTGTGCGTATTCGCATAGAGAGTGGTTTAGATAAACAAATTTATTCTATAAAAAATGTAGAGTTGCAGGTTCCTTCATCAGGTAAATATGTAGCCTTAAAAGATATTTGCGACTATACTTATCTTCAAAGTTATGTGACGATTAAAAAAGAGGATGGAAAAAGAGTTCGTAGTCTCTATGCTTCTATTGATAAAAAAATAATTACTTCATCTGAAGTAATGACTAAAATTCGTTCCTATCTCAATGAGCTCAGAGCAAAAGGAATTTCCGTAAATATTAAAGGTGAAGAGAAGGAAAATAATAAAAATAAAAGAGAGATGATGCAGTCAGGACTGATTGCTATTTTCTTGATTTTTATTACGCTTGTTTGGCTTTTTGATTCTATTAAAAAATCTCTTATTGTTATTAGTACTATTCCATTAGTGTTGCTGGGTGTTTATATTGGGCAGTGGTTAATGGGTTTAAATCTTACAATGCCAGGACTCATAGGAATTGTAGGACTTGCCGGGGTTGTTGTAAATGATGGACTTATTATGGTTGATTTTATTAAAAAGGCAAGGGATACAGAGGAGCTGATGCGTCGTGCTAAAACAAGATTAAGACCAATACTTCTTACATCTTTAACAACCGTTTTAGGCTTGCTTACACTTATCTTTTTTGCTTCAGGACAAGCAAAAATTTTACAGCCAATGGCGGTCTCTTTAGGCTATGGTATAGCATGGGCTACAGTGCTAAACCTTATTTATATTCCACTGCTTTATGCTGTAGTATATAAAATTAAAGCACCAAAAAATTGAGTTTACTCATATAAGCATTTTATAAGGATTCCCCTTGTATAATTCCGACCTACCAACAACTGGTGAGGGTTCTTAGCTCAGTTGGTTAGAGCTCTCGGCTCATAACCGAGCGGTCGAGTGTTCGAGTCACTCAGAACCCACCACTTTTATATATTTCAAATAATCACTTACAATTTTACCATGGTCAAAAACAAGTTTATCTATTTCTATGTTGTCTAGCGTAACTATTTTTGCTTCTTTTGCATCATCTGCACCTATTGGGTTTCCATAAGCTTTACAAACATATACAGCAGAGGCGGTATGAAATCTTGGATCTCTTTTTGGATCAGAGTATATGCCTAAAAGATACTTTATTGTTACATCTAAAGTTATCTCTTCTCTCATCTCTCTGTGGAGTGCATCTTCAACAGATTCGCCTACATCTACAAAACCTCCCGGTAGTGCTAGACCTAAGGGTTCATTTTTTCTCTGTATGAAAACTATTCCTTGGAACTCA
Organism: Sulfurimonas sp.; assembly: GCF_027056685.1. Taxonomy (GTDB): domain Bacteria; phylum Campylobacterota; class Campylobacteria; order Campylobacterales; family Sulfurimonadaceae; genus Sulfurimonas. Next base: position 16,396 of record NZ_JALUKE010000132.1, on the reverse strand, counting down.
TCTTGATTGTTGTATATTTCTACAATTCCATCTGTTGTAAGATAGGGTGTTCTTGGTATAAAGGGCATTGTTCTTCCTTTTGAATATTAGACTTCTTACTGGTGATTTTATCTATTCATAACTTTATAAATGCTATTATTAGCAAAATTTTCCAACATAAATTATTGGTTTTTAATATTAAAGGATACAAAGAATGATAAAAAGATGTTTATTTCCGGCTGCTGGATATGGTACGAGATTTTTACCAGCTACAAAAGCGATGCCAAAAGAGATGCTACCAATTTTAACAAAACCACTTATACAGTATGGTGTAGAAGAAGCCCATGAAGCTGGATGTAATATTATGGCAGTTATTACAGGACGAGGAAAGCGTTCTATTACAGATCATTTTGATATAAGTTATGAGCTTGAACATCAAATAAAAGGAACTTCAAAAGAGAGTCTTTTAACAGAAATACGTGCTCTAATCAACACATGTACTTTTACATATACACGTCAAAATGAGATGAAAGGTCTTGGTGATGCTATTTATAAAGGAAAGGTACTAGTGGGTGATAGTGCTCCTTTTGCTGTAATTCTTGCAGATGATTTATGTGTCAATCCTGATGGAGATGGTGTTTTAAAACAGATGGTAAAATTATATGAAAAGTATAAATGTTCCATTGTTGCTATTATGGAAGTGCCAAAAGATAAGGTAAGCAGCTATGGTGTTATCTCTGGAAAAGAGATAGAAAAAGGTATTTTTATGATTGATAATATGGTTGAAAAACCAGATGCAGATAAAGCACCTTCTAATCTTGCTATTATCGGGCGTTACATTCTTACTCCTGATATTTTTGAAATGATTAAAAATACAAAACCGGGTAAAGGTGGAGAAATCCAGATTACAGATGCTCTAATGACTCAGGCTAAAAAAGGTATGGTTCTTGGATATAAATTTAAAGGAAAACGATTTGATTGTGGTTCTTTAGATGGATTTGTGGAAGCTACAAACTACTTTTATAATAATATAGAAAATAAAAAATAAAACTTTTCCATTTTATAAATGATAACCCTATTTTGGAAGTCCAAATTTTTGGGTTATCAACTCTCCCTCTTCATTAAAAAATAGATAATAAAGATAATCTTTTTTAACACTTAATCCTGCTAAGTATCTCAGGGCTAAATTTGCTTGTAGTGATGCAATATGCATAACAATTGGTGCTGCAATGCCAGCAGGTGTTTTTTTCACAATTTTAAAAGCATCATTAAATGAAGATTCATCTATAAAGCACACTTGTCCATGAAAAGCTTCTACGCTTCCATAGACCCAAGGAGTTTTAACTTTTTTTGCATAGCTGTTTATATCTCCTCGTGTAGGAAGATTGTCTGTAGCATCTATTATAAGGTCAACAGCTATGCCTTTTTCACTCCATGTTTTAAAATCACAATTGTGTGCCACTGCGTTTGTAAAAGTGGAACGATTAGAAATTATTTGTGCATTTATTTCTGCTTTATTTTTCCCCTCATCACCTAGTTTAAACGCGATTTGTCTATGAATGTTGTGTAGGCTGACTTCATCAAAGTCTATAATGTGAATTTCACCGATACCAACTGCACCTAGAGCAAAAGCAAGAGATGAACCAAGCCCGCCAGCTCCAACAATGGCAATTGTTTTACCTTGAAGATTTTTTTGTGTCTCTTCTCCCCATAATTGAACCTGTCGATGAAAATATTGCATCATTACTTATCCTTTATTTTTTATCGTTCGTTTGTTAATTGCCTCTTTAAAACCCCAAGAGCGTCTTGCTTGAACCACCTCTGTATGACTCATCTCAACTATCATTAACTCTTCTTGGTTCCCTAAATGGTTGAGTATCTCTGCGTTTGGAGATACTAAAAAAGAGTCACCATAAAATTTCCAAGTAACTTCTTTATCTTGGTACTCTCCAATTCTATTTGCTCGTAGTATATAACAGTTATGAGTAAAGGCTCTAGTAAGGGCAATAGCCTTCCATCTCTCGTAAGAATCAAAAGTAGAAACACTAGGAACAAGAATAGCATCAATATTTTTCTCTTTAAGTTTAGCAAAAAAATCATCAAAATGAAGTTCAAATCCACTTAAAATTGCAAATTTAAATCCATCAATTTTAAAAATAAGAGGAGATTCAAGTTCTTTCACTGCGTTTGAGAAGAATTTTTCTTCATTCCAATGGGCATAGTTTATAAGTATCTGTTGTTGATAATAGGATGTAGATGCTGGTGCAAACTTGGCAACTGTCTTATAAATATTTTCTTTTTTTACTATAATAAGTGGAGCAACAATTGTAAGCTGATATGTTGATGCAAGTTCTTTTAAGATTTTTATTTGGTGGAGTGCCTGCTCTTTTATCATAGCAAGTGACATATTTTCTAGCTCTTTAAAAAATGGGTTGAGTACATACTCACCAAGCAAAATAAGCTTGACATTTTTTTTATGGGCAACTCTAATATAGTTATATAGTTTGGTAGAGCTCATTCCCTGAGAATTGAGCTGGAGTACGGCTGCTATCATTGTCCTGTTTTTATCTTTTGAATTTTAATTTGTGCATCTTCAAGAATTTTTTGTGCTTGCGTTAATTCACTCATCCCTTTCTCATACGCTTTTACACTATTTTCAAGTGTAATTTCTGGGTCCATTAATGTCTCTAAAATGGTTTTTGCATTTTGCAATTTTGTTTCAAATTTCTCTTTAGCCATTGAGGGCATCCTTTATATAATTGTCAAATTTTTCCAGTTCTACAAGAAAGGCATCATGCCCATAGTCACTATCTATATCTATATAGCTATAGTTTTTATTTCCATTCTTTTTAAGCTCATCTGCTATCTCTTGCATTTCGAAATTTTTAAATAAAAGATCATTTTTAAAGCTAATAAGGTGTAAATCAGCATTGATGCGTTTGAGAGATTCTGCTAGTGAGTCAAATCCTCGTGCAAGGTCATAAATATTGATGGCTTTTGTAATGTACAAGTAGGCTAATGGGTCAAACCATTTTGTAAAGTTATAACCATTATATTCAAGGTATGATTCGACTTGAAATTTTCCAAAAAGTTCATATAATCCATCTGTGAGCTTATAGTCTCGACCAAATTTTGTACGCATAGATTCATGTGATAAAAAGCTAATATGTCCTGCCATTCGACCAACTGCCATACCTGAGAGACCTTGCTCTTTTAAAATTTCTGGATCATAGTAACCCTGTTTAAAGTCGGGGTCATTGAGTATGGACTCTTGAGCAACTTTGTTAAACGCAATAGCCCATGGTTGTGTGGCATGTGTAGTTGCAAGGGCTATGATTTTATTTGCAAAATTTGGATAATGTACTGCAAACTGGAGCGCTTGCATACCGCCCATTGAGCCACCAACAATGGCATGCACACGGTGAATATCCAGTCTATCAAAAAGAATCCGTTGTGCTTTTACCATATCTTTAATACTTACAACAGGAAATTTATAGCGATAGGGTTCAAGATGTGGATGCTGCATACTCATAGGACCAGTTGAACCAAAACAACTGCCTATTACATTTGAGCAGATTACAAAGTATTTGTCTGTGTCTATGGCTTTTTTAGAACCTATTAGTCCATCCCACCAACCATTCTTTGTCTCATCTTCGTAAACTCCTGCAGCATGATGAGAACCTGTAAGTGCATGACAAACTACAACGACATTACTTTTGTCATCATTGAGTGTGCCATAGGTCTCATATGTTATGTCATAAGGCTCTAAAATACGACCGCTCTCTAGGTAAAGAGGGTTTGTAAAATGTTCTGTATATGTTTGTAGGTTTAAAGACAAGTGTGCAAAGCTCCAAAAAATATTAACAACATTTTAGCAAAAATCTCTTGTATTAGGCTTCAAGTGCTTGTTTTAAATCTTCGATTAAATCTTTTGCACTCTCTAAACCACATGAAATACGAATAAGTCCCTCAGGAACACCACATGCAATTAACTCTTCATGAGAGAGTTGTTGGTGGGTTGTAGAAGCAGGATGGGTGATGATAGACTTAGAATCTCCAATGTTTACTACTAAAGAGTAGAGTTTTGTTGCGTTTACAATCTTTTGTGCTTCTTCAAGATTTTTTACTTCAAAACTAAGAAGTCCACTACATAAATCATCTGTAAAATATTTTTGTGCATTTTTAAAGTTTTTATTACTTTTTAGTCCTGGGTAGTTTACCTTTTTTACCTTTGGATGAGACTCTAAAAACTCTGCAAGCATAAGTGCATTTCTTGAGTGTTCTTTCATTCTTAGTGAAAGTGTTTCCATCCCTTGAATAAAGAGCCAAGAGTTAAAAGGTGATACAACCGCACCTAAATCGCGAAGCAGAGAGAGTCGTCCTCTTAGGGTAAAAGGTGGCAATCCAGTATCTGTATAAACAAGTCCATGGTAGGAAGCATCTGGTGTGTTGAAGTGATCATAGCGAGGATTTCCCTTTAGTTTTTCTATAAGATTTTTTCTCTCTACGATGATGCCACCAATGGCTAAACCTTGACCTGTGGTGTATTTACTAGCACTATGCACTGTAATATCTGCTCCAAATTCAAATGGACGGCATAAAATAGGAGTCGCTACGGTATTGTCAACTATTGTCAATATGTTATGCTTATTTGCTATTGTTGTAATTGCTTCAATATCTGCAACATCAATACTTGGATTTGTTAAGGACTCAAAAAATATAACTTTTGTCTTTTCATCTACTAAATTTTCAATCTCTTTTGGATTATGCACATTAAAAAATCTTGCTTCAATGCCAAAACGCTTAAGTGTATGCGCGCTCAGTGTAAGACTTCCACCATAAAGTTGTTGTGCACAAATAATATTGTCTCCCGCTTCTGCTGCGTTTACTAGTGCAAAAAAGATGGCACTCATACCACTAGCAGTAGCAAGGGCTGCTTCTCCTCCTTCAAGTGTGGTAAATCTTTTTTCAAAAACATCTGTTGTTGGGTTATTGAGTCTTGTGTAGATGTTGCCAAGCTCTTTGAGTGCAAAAAGGTCTGCTGCATGTTCCATATCACGAAATTCGTATGCTGTTGTTTGATAAATTGGTACAGCCATAGTGCCTTGGGAGTCTTTTTCATATCCTGCATGAAGTGCTAAAGTTTGTAAATCCATAATATAATTGCCTTATTTAATCCTAAATTTAAGTTTCATTGAACTTTCTTATGCGATATTATACATCTAAATGGTATAATTGCGAAAATAAATTTTTTAAGGAATATTTTTATGGGTAGAGCGTTTGAATATAGAAAAGCTTCAAAATTAAAAAGATGGGGGGCAATGTCAAAGTTGTTTCCAAAACTCGGTAAAGTAATTACTATGGCAGCAAAAGAGGGTGGAACAGATCCTGATATGAATGCAAAGCTTAGAACTGCTATTTTAAATGCAAAAGCTGAAAATATGCCTAAAGATAATATTGAAGCAGCTATTAAACGAGCTACTGCAAAAGATTTATCGGATGTAAAAGAGGTAAATTTTGAAGGAAAAGCTCCTCATGGTGTCCTTCTATTTATTGAATGTGCTACAGACAACAACACAAGAACTGTTGCAAATGTAAAAAGTACACTCAATAAAAATGGCGGAGAGATGCTTACAAATGGCTCTTTAGAGTTTATGTTCTCTCGTAAAGCTCTTTTTGAGTTTGCACAAAAAGATGATATGGATTTAGAAGAACTTGAGCTTGAATTAATTGATGCTGGACTTGAAGAGATAGAAGCAGAAGAGGGCGTTGTTCTTGTAACTGCAGACTATACAAGTTTTGGAACAATGCACGAAGCACTTGAAAATATGGGCATCGAAATTACAAAAGCGACATTAGAGCGAATAGCAAATACACCAATAGAAATCTCTGAAGAAGAGCATGCCGATGTCGATAAAATTTTAGAGAGATTAGAAGATGATGAGGATGTACAAAAAGTATATACAAACTTAGCATAACACTCTTCGTATGAATTTTATAAAAGAGGAGTTTGCTACAACTCTTGAGGTGAAGCAATCAAAGTTTATTGCTCACCTCATTCCTTTCTCGCAATATCAATCAAAATTAGTAGTATTAAAAAAAGAGCATCCAAAAGCACGGCATTTTGTTGTTGCTTATAGATATTTGAATGAGTATGAGCAGATAGTGGAATACTCAAGTGATGATGGTGAACCTAGTGGCACTTCTGGTAAACCATCTCTTATGGTTTTACAAGGTCAAGGGCTTATAAACGCAGCTGTTATTGTTGTAAGATATTTTGGTGGTACAAAACTTGGTACTGGAGGGCTTGTTCGTGCATATAGTGATGCTCTAAACGCAGTAGTTGCATCTGCAGAGCTTTTTGAGTATAAAAAAGAGGTAATGATAGAAGTTGTATTTGACTATGGTGCTGTGAGGTTGGTAGAGTATGAGTGTGAAAAACTTGCAATTAATATTGTTGAAAAAATATTTGATTTACAAGTGCAGTATGTACTAAAAGCACCCAAGGAAAACTTGGATAAGCTTTGTTTATTGTCTTCCTTGAACAGCATTTCCCATATCCCACATAGGTAAGAAAATACCAAGTGCAAGTAGAAGAACCATAGAAGCAATCATAAGTAGCATAATCGGTTCAATAGCTTCACTAAGACCATCAATAATTGCATCAAAACGCATTTTATAGTACTCTGCAACTTTTTTTATCATGGTGTCGAGTGTACCACTATCTTCACCGGCACGAACCATCTGGATAATCATATTTTCAAAAAGACCAGTCTCTTCAAGACCTTTGTTGAGCGTGCCACCTTTTTCAACTGTAAATCGTACGGACTGTAGTTTTTTCTTTAGTGGCAAATTGTCTACCATTTCTATAGAAGTATCTAATGCTTCTGCAATGGGAATACCAGCACGGATGAGTTCTGAAAAAACAAGTGTAAATCTACTAAGTGTAGCAAACTTGATAATATTTTTAATGAGATAGACTTTAAGCAAAAAATTATGCCAACCATATCTAAATTTCTGATTATTATTAATAGCATAGTTAAAAACAACATATAAAATAAATAAAAGAGCCAAAACATAAGGTCCAAAGTTATTAAAAATATATTCTAGTTTTAAAAGAATAAGTGTTGGCAATGGCAGATGCGCATGTAGCTGTTCAAAAATTGCCTTAAATTGAGGAACAACATAAGAGATAAGAATTGTAAATGCAATAGCCATAGCAATCATAACATTACGAGGATATGCCATTGCCTTTTTAAATTTGACAACATTTGCACGAATCTCTTCAAGCATATTTGCGAGTGAATAGAGTGATTCATCTAAATTACCTGTTTTTTCACCAAGTTGTACCATTGCAATAGTAAGGTTTCCCAGCTCAAATCTAAAATTTTCCATTGATGATGAGAGTGAATGACCGGAGTTAATATCGTCTGCTATTTTTGAAAAAACTGCTTTAAGTGTCTCATCATTCGTTGCATTTGCAATTTCATGTAAAGAGTCATGAATAGAAATACCTGCATTTGTCATAACTGCGAGTTGTCTAATAGAAGCGATGAGAGAATCTGGCTTGATCTTTTTCTTTTTAATATTTGAGAGAAAATTCGTCTTTAACCTTTTTAACTGTGCTTCAAGAGGTTCTTGTCCCTCAGTAACTTTAATAATAATACCAGTATATTTTAGTTTTGCAAATTTATTTGCCTCTTTTCTATCTTCAGCATATAAGCCAAATTTCTCTTTTTTTCCTTTAGTTAAAACAGTTGCTACAAAGTACTTCATCCTTTTGCCACCTTTAGAACTTCTTCAATACTTGTTATACCATCAATGGCTTTTTGTAAGCCATTATGATAAATTGGGATAAACCCTTCTTTTTTTGCTTGAGCTAAGAGCTGTTCTTTTGCAGCACCTTTGGCTATAAGTGAAGAGAGTTCTTCTGAAATATTTAATACTTCACAAATCATTTCTCTTCCCATATATCCAGTGCCGCCACACTCTTTACACCCTTTGCCTTTGTAAAAAATTGTACCTTCTGGCACGGAACCTTGTATCTCTTCAAGAACAGAAGAAGAGAGTTCATCTTCCACCTTACAATGTACACATATTTTTCTTACAAGTCTTTGTGCCTGAATTGCAACTAATGCTCCACTGATGAGGTAATGCTCAATTCCCATATCTGCCATACGGGGAATAGCACTAATAGAGTCATTTGTATGTAGAGTTGAGATAACCATGTGTCCGGTAAGCGCTGCTTTAATTGCAATCTCTAGAGTCTCCTGGTCACGAATCTCACCAATCATTATTTTATCTGGATCTTGACGCAAAATTGAACGTAGTGCATCTGCAAAACTAAGTCCAACTTTTGAATTAACTTGTACCTGCTGGATTAGATTCATTCTATATTCAACTGGGTCTTCAACAGTAATAACTTTATCTTCAACATTTCGCAGTTCGTTTAGTGCGCCATAAAGTGTAGTTGTTTTACCACTTCCTGTTGGACCTGTTACGAGTATAATTCCGTAAGGAGATTCTAAGCCCTTAAGTAGTTTATGATAACTGACACTATCCATTCCTGCATCTTCAAGTCTTACAAGTGCTTTTTGTTTATCTAGAACACGCATAACGATTGATTCACCGTAGAGAATAGGTAAAGTAGAAATACGAAAATCAAACTCACGGGCACCAACTGCTGTAGAAAAACGCCCATCTTGTGGTTTTCGTTTTTCAGCAATGTCAAGATTTGCTAAAAGTTTCAAACGAGATGCTAATGGAGGATAAATATCTTTTTCAAAGATAAACATTTCAGTAAGTTTACCATCAATGCGTCCTCGTACTACACAGTTTTTTTCTGTTGGTTCTACATGTATATCACTTGCACGACCATTAATGCATGTTTTTAAAACAACATCAATGAGTAAAAGAACCGAAGAAGCTTCTTGCTGTTCTTCGATGGAACTTATGGAGTTTAGTTCATCTCGTATTTTTCCTATTAAACCTTTTACGCTGTCTTTTAATTCGATTTTATAAAGATATGTTTCAATTTGTTTCTTTGTTGCCAAAGCAATTTTGAGAATTTTTCTTGGAAAAAGTCTTTGTACCGCTTCTTGTGCATCTATATTTAAAGGATCATTAAACGCAACAGTTATACTCATATCATCTTGAGAAATTGGAATAGCATTATGCTTTTGAAGTTGTGCAAGAGGTACTAAGCTCGTTAGATTGTAATCCATATCAATGGAATCTAAATCAACAAACATAAGGTTAAGCTCTTGCGCTAATTTTTCTAAAACTGTTTTTTCTTGAATATAGTCATAGTTGTCTATGATTGAGAGATTATAAACACCGTCTCTTACTTGCTGGACTATAAAACGGACAAGTCTGTCCATTGTCATAAAACCAGACAGAGTAATATCTCGTAAAATAAGGTTTTCACTAATACCTTTTGCAAGTAGTCTATCTACTTGCCCCTTCATTATGGAGCCATTATTGAGTAAATCAGTTGTTATTCTGTCCATCTATGACTCCTTACCAGTATATGTGACGTTTGATTTTAATTGTATCATAATACTCTTCAATAACCATTTTATTAATATTATGCTGTTTCATAATATAGAGTTTATAAATAAGTTTGGGATCATGTGAGTCTTTTAAAATATAGAACTTTTTAGGTTCGTGAGAAGGTAATTTACTATATAAATCAAAAACTTTTGAAAGTACATAGTTTGTTGATGGGAATTTGAATTTTGAGAGTTTATAACCATCTATAAGAGAGTAGTATAAAAGTTTTTTTTGCATTAAGATTGTTGCAAAATATGCTGCATTTTTTCTCGCTTCTTTTGAAAATTTTAGGCTTGTAATAGGTTGCGAAAGTCTATCTATATAGTCCGATTTCAAACAGGAAAAAGCATATAGTGAAGAGTAGGCTTCATCTTTTTTATATTTATTAAAATAATCATACCCCATAGTGCAGGCTTTGGTATACTCCTCATTTTGATAGAGTTGCAACATTTCATGTTTTATATCAGCATTTGCATTTACAATAAGAAAGAACAGTATTAAAAATCTCATTGAAACTCTCCGGAGTTAATATTATCTAAAAGAATAGCTGCGTTAGTAGAGTGTGATTTACTAATATATTCTTGTAACAGCTGAATTGCTTTCTCTTTTTTTCCCATTTTGACCAATGATTTAGCAAATATAAGCCAACTGTCTTCAATCTCTTTATTCAACTGATTTGTAATAAGTGCGTAATTAGAAGCTTTTTTATAATCACCAAGTTCATAATATTTTTTCGCTAGAAAGAGGCTTAATGCAGGATTTTTATCCTCTTGGAATCTATGAAGAATATTTTGTATATCCTTAGATGTATTTTGTCTCATAATTGTAATGGTAGGAACCTGCTTCTTTTGAATAGGTTTTAATTCTATTTCTATTTTTTGCATTGGTTCTGATTTTTTTACTGATTCTACTTTTTTTATTGGTTTTGATTTTATTTTTTTGTGTTTTACAGGGCGTATTTCTGTTGCTTTGTGTCTTTGAATTGTTTCAATAAAACTCATAGAGGGTGAAAGTTTAAGAGTGCTTTCTTCAGTATTGTTTATAGCTTTTTGCAATGGTTTTTTTTGAAGTGATTTTTGTATTATGATTTGTTTCTCTTCTTTTGCAACTGAAGGAGTGTTTTTAGTGTCATTTATTTCTATGATTTTTTTACTATTACTTGTATTTAAAAAGCTATATATAGCTATAATTAAAAATGTAAATATTAGAGTTATAATATAAGGAAGAAAAGATTTTATTTTATAGTGGAGCCAACGCTTTTCTAAATCTGGTATGTTAAGCATCAATTAATCCTGTCTGTATTGCAGCCATCTCAATATATTTAGTTGGAATTTTATTAGTAGGAATTTTATCAAATCTATTTCTCTCTTCATAAGAGAGATATAAATCAAAAAGAGTATAAAGTAGTTTATTTGTATCCCTGTAATTTCCACCGGTAAGTTTATGAATTTTGTGAACTGTTTTTTCTGTAAAAATATTTGCTGTATCAAAGCAATTTGCTTTCATCAGTTTTTTTTGTATATAAATTTTTAGCTCACTTTTAGAAGAATTTTCAAGTTCAATAGTTTCCCAAATTCTTGTTTTAAAATGCTCTTTTGCAATTAAATCTTCCTCCTGTGTTTTATGTAGTGTAATAACAAATTTAATAGTACGAGTGTCAGATAAAAGACGAATCTTTTCCATTAAGGTTGCAGAATAAAGTTGTGCTTCATCTAATAAAACAACTGGTATAGAGTCTTGTTTTTTACTATTTACAACTTTCATAAATTGAGTAAAGTTAAGTTCACCACTATATGTAGTACCAAAAATATCCTGCGCTAATAGTTTATAAAATTCACTTTCATCGAGAATAGGCGTTTCATAAAGATAGATATCCTGAGATGGGGAGAGATCATTGTAAAGTTTTGTTAAAAACATACTTTTACCTGTCCCTGGTCTACCGTATAGTAAAATCATTTTTAATGGTTTTTTAATAGAATCTTTAAGAGACTGATAAATAGTTGAAACTCTGTCTAATTGAATATAATCTTTAGAGTTTACAGTATCTATAAAGACATTTTTTGAATTTAAATAAATACTGTTCATTAATATATAGTCCTATTTCTGTTTAGTTTTATTAGCATCTTTAGAAGATGATTCCGATGTAATAAGAGTGTTGTCAAAACCTCTATAACCAAGTTCAGAAAGTGATATTGAATTATTTGCTTTATGAATAATATGCGGTTCAATAATAATTACTAATTCCTGAGTCTCTTTCGTTTTTTCTTCATATTTAAAAAGTGAGCTAATAAGTGGTATATCTCCTAAGAGTGGAACTTTATTAGATTTTGTAACATTCTTAGTATTAATCAAACCACCAAGTATAATTCTGTTTCCATCTTTGACCGTTACAACTGAAGATAACTGACGACGATTTAAATCTGGTGGCATTTCTCTACCTGTATTAATAGTTTGTGAAATATCTGTTGTTGTTTCAGAAAGAGATGGATTAATTTTTAATGTGATAGTGTGATCATCCGAAATTTCTGGAGTAATAGTTAAAAGAACACCAGCAAAAACTGACTGGATCAGATTATTTTGTGTTGTTGCAGCTAATCCTCCACCTGAACCTTGTTGGTTCGTTGAAGATTTTATTTGATAAAAGTATTCTGTTCCTGCTGTTATAAGAGCTGGTTGGTTATTAAGTGTTAAAACTTTAGGATTTGAAATTGATTTAACATCTCCCTGTGTTTTTAGGAACTTAATAACTTGATTGAGTTTTCCACCTGCTTTAATACTAACAAGATTTCCGGCAGCATTTATTCCACCATTAGCCATTTCAGTAATACTTACAGCACCATCTTTATCATTCCATTTCGTTACATTTGTGTTACTTATATGGTGAATACTTAAATCCACATTTTGCAGTGCATAGAGTTGTTTCCAGTCAATACCCGTTGTTTTACCTTCGCTCATTGTAACTGATAAAAGTTGTACATCTATCAAAACTTGAAGTTTTACTTTACTCTGCAGTCTTTTAAGATAGTTCCCAAATCTCTCTAACTGCTGTTTTGTAGCGGTCACAGTGATAAGACCTGCATTTTTATTTATGATAGGAGCTGGTGCTTTATATGTGTCTTCAGGACGATTGAGTATTTTTTGAAACTCTTTGTCAAGTTGTGCCCAGAATTTTACTTCATCTGTGCTTTCTATCTTTATTCCTGTGTTTCCACCTGAATTACTGTTTTGACCGGCTTGGTCGTTGGCACCACCTAAATTACTTTGTCCTTGAGTTGCTCCCCCATACATATCATTTTGACCATTTTGAGAAGAAGAACTTAATGTAACATCTGTACTTCCAGTACTTTTACGTTGTGAAAGAATATAGTCAATATTGAAAACTTTAGTAGTTAAATATGAAATTTTCAATAGATTGTTTTTTAGGGTGTAGGTGAGATTGTTATCTCCTAGAATGATATTTAAAACTTCATTAATTGTAAGGTTTTTTAGATTTGTTTTATTTAGATGTTTATTCAGATATTTTTCTGCTTTTGGGTCTGTGATTATAATACTATAGCCACACTCATCACTTAACTGATTGACAAAGTCTATAATCTTAGTATTCTTTGTTGAGCTTATACTAAAAAGTTCATAAGAACAATCAGCAAAACTACTCGTTGATAACATTAGTGTTAGTACTGTTGCACAAACTGATTTGTTTATATATTTCATCTGATATTCCTATTTATTGTGAAATTTTAAATTTTTACTTTTACTCATTGTTGAGAGAAGTAATTTTTTATTTTGTTTTTGTAAAAGTACGGAAGTTCTGTTGACCTTTACAATCTTGTAACCATATACCCATTGACCCTCTTTATACCATCTTTTATTGATCATTACGGATTTATTAAGTATGGCCTCTAGGTATAATTTTCTAGAGTAATACTTTTTAATGTAATGTGAATATCTAATAACTTTTTTAGAAGATCTCTTTCCTCTCACCACTATTTGCTCATTTTGTTTGACTAAGAAGATAAATGGATCTTTTAGTTTAGCAATACTTTTATTCGAAATTCCAATCCTTGGCGGTTTAATTGCTGCAACTTGTTCATCTACCCAAGTAAGTTCATTCGCATAAAGTTGATGTGTAAATACAAATAATAGTATGATGTATAAAGTTTTCATTAATATGTAATCCCCCATACCGATATATTTAAATCAGACTCCAAAGAGGTGTTGGTGTCTATTTTAAAATTATGTATATCTACAACTAAGTCACTCTGTTCTAATGAGTTTATAAATTTCAAAGTATTTTGAAAGTTTCCCTCTGAACTCACTGAAATATCTAAAATATGCCCAAATGCACTATTGACTTTTGCATATTCATTCGTTAAGTTAAGTAACTTAATATGATACTTTTGAGCATTTGTAGCTATTGAATCCAAATACTCACCCCAACTTCTTTCATCATAAATAAGTGCAGATATAGTTTCAATTTTACTTTTTATATAAGCATTTGTATCTTTATTGACAGTAATCTCTTGATCAATATTATGTATTTCTTTATCAAGTTGTGTAATTTTAGATGTAGGATTTTGTTGTAAGAATCTTTTATCTATAGCAATTTTATTTTCAAGTTGAGATACATTTTGTCTTGTTGTGGTAAAATTCTCAAATGAACTATCCCAAAAGAGTACATAAGAAAACGCAAAAATACCTGCTACAACCATTATATAAGTCATATAAAGCTCTTTTTGTGTTTTATTCTTCAGTGCCGAGTCTATTTTATGTAAGTAATCTTCATAGTTTATCTTCATAATATCTTCACCTTTAAGGTACTAAAGTACTTGTTCGTTTCTTTATCAAGTTTAATTTCTTTTAAGTCAAAATGAAATTTTCCTTCATACATTTTGGTGAGGTATTCTACAAGTTGGGTAATTTTTCTATCTTTATTTGCAACTAAATTGAGCAATAAAATCTTGCTATTCACTGGTTGAGAATATTTTAAAGATTGAACATTAACATGAAAACGATTTAACTCTTTTGCGAATGTAGCAAGCAGTTTTGCTTTCATAGGATAGTCCACTTTCACTTTGTGTATTTTCATTAATGTGTTTTTCTTTTCAATATACTCTTTCTTTTCTTCTTCAAGGAGTGTAATTGCTTTGTCTTTATCTGCAATTTTATTTTTTATTGTCGCTTCTCTCGTAATTTTATTAATATGAATCTCTTGGTACTCTTGTTTTAAGAGATCTTCTTGAAGTCCTTGAGCATAAGTAAGTATCCAATATGTAATAGGATATGCAAAAGCCAGAGCAAATGAGGCAAAAACCAAAATGATTAATTTTCCACTTTCTCGTTTAATAAATTTTGGAGGACGCTTATAGAGAGTAAAATTACAAGTATATTTTTCATCTTTAGGTAAAGTATTATAAAGATGCATAAGCATATGTAACTGATCTACATACTGTTCATTTGTCTCAAATCCATAGTCAAAATCAAATTCACTTGATTTGATGTTTAATTCAACTTCAAGCATCTCATGAAGTTTAGTTATTGTTTGCACCTGAGTACCAATATATACATGTTCAAATTTTTCAATTTCAAAAGCACGTCTTGCATAAGTTAAAATGTCATTAATATTTGCAAAGAGTTCTTTGTACAGTCTTATGAAAAATTGTTTGTAGTTACTGTTGCTGTCTCTCAAACTCTCTTTTGAAAAGAAGTTTAAGAATTCATCATAATCAATTCTTTCTCCATAAAGTTCACAAAATCTTTCATGCATATCCATAAGAGAAAATTTAATGGATTTTGTGTAAACAAATTCTTGTTCTTCATAAATCGTAATAAATGCATCATTCTCTTGGATATAAATAAAACAGTGTAAACCATTGCTCTCAATTATATCTTTTGCATAAATTGATTTTATAAGAAGTGGAGCTGGTATAATAATATCTATATATTTTATTTTTTCTACAGGATGTAAAAATGTGTTTGTAATATCAATAGGATCAACAATAAACACATGAAAGTGTCTATTTTCTTCGTCAAGGACATTAAATGTTTCTATATATTGAATTTTATATTCAATTGCCTGATCAAGTGCAAGTTCATCATACGCTTTACTGTTAATAGCATCAAATAAATCTTCATCCGGAATGTTCTTGCTTATTTCTATTTGAGCATTAATAAAATCTTTCGTATTTAAGTACGAAAGCACGAACTGCTCTTTTGAATACTCAGGAGATGGCGCTTTACTTATAAAGCTTGATATTCCACTAAAGTATGTCTCTTTATATGGATTAACAGATAGTACACTTGTAAATGATTGTTGTGTTGATGTACTCATTAATCATAATCCTATTTAAAATGAACCATTACCATGGAACAAAATTCATTATTTTTATAAAACTCAACTCTAAAAATTTTACTGCGTTTGTCAACAGCATATTTCTTATTTAAGTTCTTGTAAGATATTTCAATCCCACTTTCGTTTTTAACATCTTTTTTATAATAGCCAATGACATTTACACGACTTTTATTAGTTTTACTAATGCTGAAATCGTCATTTACAAAAATTTCTGAAGCTTTTGGGACTAAAATTTTCTTCCCATCGACATTAAAGGCATATTTTCCTTGACAATCAGCAGCCATTACAAAGTACTGCGGTTTTAGTTTTAAAACTAAATGGTTCGCAATATAAATGAAATACTTTCCTCTGACCTTTTTTACACTTCCCAACGGATTGGAAAACTTAAAGCTGTTATTTTTTGATTTTATCGGAATATAGCTTAAAGATTTTTTTATATTGTTTAAATTTAACAAAATATTGTGATTTATTTCCAAAGTTCCATAATTTTTTATTATCTTGTTAATAGAATTTTTA
>NZ_JALUKE010000131.1 GCF_027056685.1 Sulfurimonas sp. | reverse complement strand
ATAACAAATTATTACTCTTTAGAAGAAAAAAAAGAGATAGAAAAAGCTTTTAATTACTCTGCACATAGACAAAAAGAAAATTTTATAGAACATTTTAAAAAACTGAATTTAAAAAGTTGTCCATTTTGCAATAACAACTATATCTATTTTTATACAAAAGGCGATGGCAAGGCTAACACCTTAGCCACGCTAGAACACTATTATCCAAAAGCAAAATATCCACATCTCTCACTCTCTTTTTACAACCTCATACCCAGTTGCAGTACATGCAACAGTAAGTTTAAAGGGAACAAAGAGCAGGAAGGAAAAATTGCTCATCCATATTATGATGATTTTAATAAAAATGCAAAATTTAGTATAGATATAAACAGTTTAGGTGTCAACAAAGATATAGAATTAGAGGTAAATTTAACCTCAATTGATGAAAAATGTAAAACTTCTATAGAGAGATTTCAATTAGAGAAAATTTACAAGCAACATAATGATATAGCAAAAGAGATATGGAATAAAGCGCAAGCTTATAATGAAGATAGAATTGATGAACTTTATAAAAGTTTTTATAAAGATTTGGGATACTCAAAAGAAGATGTCAAAAACTTTGTTTTTTGTAGTTATTTGGATAAAAAAGATATACATAGAAAAAATCATACAAAACTGACACAAGATATTTTAAAACAATTTGGACTTATTACAAGGAGCTAGATTTACTATGAAAGAACTTGAACCTAAACTTTTGCCATTTTCACATACTTCTGACTATGTTAAAAAAATACAAAACTGTCAACACAGATATAAAAGGCAAAATAAAGAATGAACTCACTAAGTATCTTCGGCACAAGCAGCGATGCAGGCAAATCGACACTGAGTTTTGCCCTTACCTACCTGCTGCACGAACGCGGCATAAAAGTTGCTCCCTTTAAAGCGCAAAATGTCTCGAATAACTCTCAAGTTACCGACCTAAACGCAGGTGAGATTGCCATTCCACAAGCCTTTGCAGCTGAATCAATTGGGCTTCAAACTTCTCCACTCATGAATCCTATTTTACTTAAATCAGGTGGCAGATCAAAAGCACATCTTATCATTAACGGTAAAAGTGTCGGGGACAAAGATGTTTGGAGTTACTACCGCGATATAGACACACTCAAACCCTTTGTAAAGGCTGCGTTTAAGAAGCTGCAAAAAGAGTATGATGTCATTGTAGCTGAGGGTGCGGGAAGTCCTGTCGAGTTAAATCTGATGGACAAAGACCTCTCTAACCTGTATGTCGCTAAAAAGTTCAACACAAAGATAATTCTCGTAGCCGACATTGAGCGTGGCGGTGTTTTTGCCTCCATTTATGGCGTTTATAAACTCCTGCCAAAAAAACTGCGTAAAAATATCATCGGTGTCATTGTCAATAAATTTCAAGGGGATATGTCTCTTTTTGATAGTGGTGTAGCAATAATTGAGCAGAGATTTGGCATAAAAGTTTTAGGTGTTGTACCATTTAAACCTTTCAACCTTGGCTTTGAAGACAGTGCCTCACTGATGGGATACAAACAAGATACAAAAGATACCATCATAAAAGTAGGTGTTATAAAACTCCCCCACATCTCAAATTTTACCGACTTTGAGCCTTTGGTAGTGGATGATGAAATAGAACTCACATTTATAACAAACGCAAGCGAAGCTGCTGCGTGTGAGATGCTCATTGTTCCGGGAAGTAAACGGGTTGTAGATGACCTGCTATGGATAAAAGAGAGAGAGTTTGAAGCAGTTTTATCTTCAAAGGAGAAAATGGTCGTTGGTATTTGTGGTGGCTATGAGATGTTGTTTGAAGAGATTTTAGACCCTCTTCACATTGAGAGTGAACATGAAAAAGTTGCAGGACTTGGCAGATTTAAAGGAAGTGTCACATTTCAAAAAGAAAAAATTGTCAAAAAAGGGTGCTATAACATTTGGGGAACCATGGTAGAGGGCTATGAGATACATAACGCCATTGCAAAGAAAAATGCCAAACACAAACGCAATCTTTATGCTACATTTGTGCATGGCATCTTTGAAAATGATACACTACGTTTGAAACTTTTTTCTAAAATAAATACCAATTACAAAGGCTACAATTTTAAAGAGTTTAAAGCTGGGGCGATTAAAGAGTTTGCAAATCATATTGACAAACACATAGATATGGACTTCATTGAAGCGAGTTTGTGTGAGTAATGTTATTGTCGCTATTTTAGCCTACTTGATAGACAGAAAATTTGGAGAGTTCTCATTTATCAAGCATCCTATCATTGTTATAGGAGAGCTTATTAGCTTTTTTGAGAGATTACTCTACAAAAAAAGCATCTTTCGAGGTTTGCTACTTGTTTTAGCTGTTTTAAGTGTTGTTAGCTTTTTTGCTATTGCTTTAGAGAGATATTTCACCCTCTTTTTACCATCTTTTTTAAACATCATATTCACTGCGTTTATAGCCTCTATGTTCATCGCGCACAAAATGCTTCGTGACTCGGTAGAAGGTGTGCTAAACGCAGAAAACAAACGCGAAGCTATTTCTATGTTAGTCTCTCGTGATACCAAAAAACTAAGCGAAAGTGACATCTACAAAGCTGCCATAGAGACTTATGCAGAGAACTTAAGTGACGGAGTTGTCGCCCCACTCTTTTACTTGCTGCTCTTTGGACTCCCTGGCATCATCATCTACAAAACCATCAACACAATGGACTCAATGATAGGCTATAAAAATGAAAAATATGAGAAGTTTGGAAAAGTAGCTGCACGGCTTGATGACATCGCAAATTACATTCCCTCTAGGCTAACTGCCCTACTCATTATGATAGTTGCACAACAAAAGAATCTCTTTGCCTTTTACAAAGACGGCAAAAAACATGACTCTCCAAACGCAGGACATCCCATTACTGCTATGGCATTAGCACTTGGTGTAAAACTCGGAGGCGATACCTCATACTTTGGGAAAATTAAAAAGAAAGCCACTTTTGCAAAAGGGAAAAAAGAGATAAGTAAAGAGGATGTGCAAAAAGCACTTAAACTATTGTAGTTTCATAGTTAATAATCTGCTAAAATGTCAACTAAAAAAGAGTTGACATGAACACATATAATATTTTTACAGACGAACAAACACAGTTGCCAGAGGGAAAAGCTGATTTTCTTCTGGCGGCAAGTGTGACAAAAACCTGCGAAATCGAAGGTATCACTCAAGCAGGCATTCCAGGGATGATTCCACTTACACCGACTCTCGATGCAGAATACATTACAAACGAAAAAGTTTTTTCTCTTGGTGAACTTGCAGAAACTCCTACAGGAGTTCCTACTCCTGCACTTATTACCCGTGCTACGCACAACCTTACACCATTTTCAAGTATAGAGATTTTAGACTTAGGTCTGCAAACGCAGCCACAAAATTGTAAAATCTATAACTTTGGCATCACTCCTTCAGGCTCCATTGACAAAGATGCAAATATTAACGCACAGGAGATATTTGCCAAAGGAATGGAGTTTGGTAAAAAGTATGAGCTTAAAGGAAATTACCTTATTTTAGGTGAAAGTACACCTGCTGGTACAACTACGGCGGCAGCTTCTACTCTGGCACTAGGCTATGATGTGGCCAATGACTTCTCTTCAAGCTTTTTAAATGTACCCAATGACATCAAAACTAAGACCATAAACGCAGCCCTTGCTTTAGTTGATGAAAATATGTCAAACTTTGAAAAACTTGGCATTGTCAGTGACAATATGCTGCTATTTTGTGCAGGATTTTTAGTAGAAGCTTCAAAACGCTTTCAAATAGTCTTAGCAGGCGGTACGCAAATGGCAGCCTGCCTGCTTATAGCAGACAAGGTGCGTGAAGATATTTTAATGCGTATCAAACACGATAATGTTATGCTTGCAACTACAAAATGGGTGGCAAAAGATGAAAACTCTAACATCGCTCATATCTTAGAACAACTCAGCTACACACCAAACGCAGCCTACACAACATTTAGCTTTGCAAACGCAGAGATTGAAATACTCAAAAAATATGATGAGGGCGAAGCGAAAGAGGGTGTAGGAGCAGGTGCCGCACTTGCCTATGCAAAGCAAAACAATATAACTAATGAAGCACTTCTTAAGCAAATTGAAATGCAAATATATATGCTATAGCTTTCTTTTATGCTATAATTATCGCTATTTATAATTTTTTAAGGATATCAATATGTTTTCAACAGTTAAGTCAAAGGTTATTGTTTCTCTGCTCGCTATTAGTATTTTTGGGCTTATTGGTATGTCATACTACCTCTCTTCTACCCTGCATAAACTTTCAAACTCAAGTGCAAAACACTCGCTAAATATGCTTAGTAAATCTATTTTCCAAACAATGACCACAAGTATGATGATGGGTGACCCTGCTGTTGTGCAAAAAGCCTTTAGTGATGCACGAAAAATAGAAGGCATAAAAAAACTCAATATTGCAAAATCAAGAGCTGTCATTAAAGTCTATACCCCTGATGAAAAATTTACAACTGATGCACTCATACTCAATGTTCTTAAAACACAAAAGACACAGATCATTGAAAAAGATATCAACGGGCACCATACCATCCGTCTTATCAAGCCAATGATTGCAGAAAAAAGATGCTTGCAATGCCATTACAATGCACATGTCGGCTACACACTAGGAGCTATGGATCTACTTGTTTCACTTGATAAAAATGATGCCATGATTTCTAGAACAAATACAATACTTGTCATCTCTCTTATTGTCTTGGCACTTCTCTTTACTGTTTTGGCATATATATTTTTCACAAGAGAAATTTTCAACCCCCTTACAGCACTTAAAGATAAAATTGCTGCACTTGTAAGTGGAGACAAAGACCTTACAAAACGACTTGAACATAAAAGAGGCAATGAGTTTGGAGATACGGCTGTAGAGGTAAACAATTTTATTGAGATGATACAATCAACCGTCAATGCAGTCAAATCACTTGGAGAGCAAAATAAAGATATTGCTTCTGAGATTGAAAGTGCTTCTCATGTTATTCGTAAAGGAACACAGCAAGAGCAAAAACTTGTTGAAAAAACAAGCCAAAAAAGTGATGACATTCAAGCTATTCTTAATGAAACTATGCAGACCGCTGCAACAACGCAAGAGACAATTGCCCAAGCAGATAAGGCACTCTGCGTAGCACAGAATGCTCTTACAACACTCCATAGTGAAGTTGAGAGTTTCGTTACTTCTGAAAATGAACTTGTAAATGAACTCTCCTCACTCAAATCTGATGCAGATCAGGTAAAAGAGGTACTAAGTGTCATCAAAGATATAGCAGAACAGACAAATCTTCTTGCCCTAAACGCAGCTATAGAAGCAGCACGAGCAGGAGAACATGGACGCGGTTTTGCTGTGGTTGCTGATGAAGTAAGAAAGCTTGCAGAACGCACACAAAAAAGTCTTAGTGAAATAGACATCAGTGTTAGTACAATTGTGCAATCCATTAATGATGTTGGTGAAAAAATGACACAAAATGCTCAAAATGTCGAAGCACTCTCAGAGATTGCAACTAATGTAAATAGTGAAATATCAACTACATCAGAAGCGATGCAAGCTTCGACAGAAGCGTCAAATAAAACGAAAGAAGACAGCGAAGAGATGTCAAAATCTCTTGGAGAGATTATCTCCTATATTAACTCTATAGAAACACTCTCAACAGCGAATGGAACAAGCGTTCTTTCTATTGAAAACGACCTTGTCCGACTTGTTGCAGTCGCTTCATCTTTACAAAAAACCATTGATGAGTTTAAGAGTTAAAACGCCCTCTTTTTCTCACATAGTTTTTCTTAAAACAGCGCTGACAAATATTGTAATTTGAATTTATAGGCAGTACAGCAGAACACAATTTACACCTTTGTGCCAAGTGTGTCTGCTGCAAAGACTCTTCTATATATTTGTTTAAAACCCCACGATACTGTCTCGCCTTTTGTTCATCCACAAAATAATCACCAAATCTATAAGTCAACCACAAATAGAGTGAAATCTCTTTTACCATATCTTCAGCACGCAGCAGATCTTCTGAAGTCTGTGCATAAGAACCCCCTAATTTTGGTGGATAGTAATGCACCTGCTCTTTTTGTTCCAAGGCAAGCAGATAGCTCTCATACGCTTGAATAATATAGGGTGATTTAAGCGTAAGTGGCGCACATGAGAGATGGTACTTTGTTGCAATATCAAGGTCATACGCATCTACTATTTTTGCAGCTTCAAGCATATCATCTAATGATGAGGCATAAAAAGGACCGTCAAAGACCATATTTTTAATGAAAAAGCGTAAAATTTCCTCTAAAGAGTTCTCTTCTAATATTTTTGCCACAAGTTTAATGTGTTCAAGATTTGCCATTACCTTAAAAGGAATGGCTATTTTATGTGCCTCTTTTACAAAGTTTCTTTTGACAATTTTTAGTGCATCTTCATTTAAGGCTCCAACATAGCCATTTTCATGGAGTCCATAACGCCCTGCCCGTCCTGCTATTTGATGAATTTCAGAAGGTTGGAGTTTTCTTTGGCTTATGCCGTCAAACTTCTCAGCTTTTGAAAAAAGCACCGTTTTTATGGGCAGATTCATTCCCATGGCAATAGCATCCGTTGCGACAAGCACCTGCGTCTCACCCTCACGAAAACGGCGTGCTTCTTCTCGTCTTACCTCTGGAGAGAGGTTTCCATACACAACACTTACCTCAAAATCTTTTGAGAAATTCTGTTTCAAACGAAGAACATCTTTTCGACTAAAGGCGATGATGGCAGTTCCTGCTTCAACATCTTTTACGGCAGTAGCAGAGGCGAGTAGTTCAAGTGGATTTTTACGCTCAAATTCGATAATTTCAAGCTCTTCACCTAGGTACTCTGCAAGGGCGATTATTGCCTCTTTTACATTGGCACTTCCCGTCATAATGACCTCTTTTGCTGGTGCACCAATGATGGCATTTGCCCATGCCCAACCACGGTCACGGTCATCTATCATCTGTACCTCGTCAATAACACAAACATCCACATCTACATCATAATTCATCATCTCAATAGTAGAACTAATGTGCGTTGCCTCTTCATCAAGAATTTGCTCTTCACCTGTTATAAGCGAACTCTCAATGCCCTCAGCTTTAAGCGTTTCATACCCTTCCAACGCCAACAAACGCAGTGGTGCAAGATAGTATCCTGTATCTGCCTCTTTAAGTGTTTGCATCGCTTTATAGGTCTTTCCACTATTGGTAGGTCCAATGTGTAGTATAAGTTTTCGGTGCATTGTGCGTGCGATTGGAAAGAGGTTTTTAAAGTCACGAATGGTTCTAGCTAAGAGTTCCTGACGCTGTTTTTTAATCAACTCATCATGAATAGAACGGACAAACCGTCTTATGATTTTTTTTGCTATCTTTGGAGTGATAATTAAGCTCTTTGGCATCAACTCAAATAAAAATTCATACACTTTTTGATGGAGTTCTTCATCACTTAAATGCAGAAGCATCGAGTACTTCGCACACTCCTGCACCAATGCCTCTAAAGAGCTATAAAACTCCTCTTCATGCTCCTTTTTTGCCTCAGCAAGAACCGCATCAAAATTAAATCGTTTTGAGTTCCATATCTCTTCAAGCAGACCCTCCAGCTCAATGTGCAACTCTAAATAATAATCCATTTTCAACTCAGAGTACGGCAGCACAGCATACTCCGTCAAACGCAGTAGCACCTCTTCATCATGTATCTCTATTGCATCTACATCAATTTTTGCCTCTATTATCTCTTTAAGCACTTTTTGTGTGATAAGAGGATAATTCACTTTAGTTTTTGGTGGTGAAGCACGCAAAGAGTCCAAAATTTGTTTTGTTGTAAGATAAGAGTGTGGATACTTCAAAGAGGAGAGAAATTTGTCAATGCTCTTTTGTTTATGTTGCACAGTCTCTACTTTATCATGTGCTATTTTTTCTACTATTGCTTCAAAGGGCGCTTCTTGTAGATACTCATAAGTGTATGGTTTAGTATTTAGTGTCAAAATCTTATGAAAATGCTGTTCGTAGAGTTCATATTTCAAAGAGGCATTAAACTCAAAAGAGTCATCTATGTCAAAACTTCCTTCAAGTTCACGCTCCAATTTCTCTTTTTTTATCTCAAAACGAATATGACGCAAAGAGCTTTCCATCTTCTCAATGGTAATTTTTTTACTTCTTACATGTGAATATGCCTCTCGTAAACGCAGCGCTTCCATCGGTGTAGCCTCAAGTTCCTCTATGAGTGCCTCAATCTTCGCCTCTCTATCAAATCCCACTTCAGGTTTTACTTTAAGAGATTTATAAACACGACCATCACTTTCAAAAAAGGTCAAAATATCACGACGCATAGCACTCTCAGCTTCACTCCAAATCATACGAAGAGTTTTTACCATAAGCGTTTTGTTGTGGTCAATGTCATAGATGCCAAGCGTCGCAAAAAGCTCACTTAGCATCTTACCATCAACGCGTTCAATCCCCACATCAAAAGGGTCATCATCAAAATATTTTCTAATTTTTTGGTTAATTTTACTGTTTTTCTTATTTTTTCTTGCCATAGTGTAATTGTAGCCTATTATTTGCTTATTATTAAAAATCTACCTCTATAAGTGGTTGGGCAAAATAATAACCTTGAGCATAATCAATACCTAACTCTTTTACAACATTAAAAACTGCTTCATTATGGACAAACTCTGCAATAATCTTCATATCTAATTTTCTTGCAATAAATACAAGGGACTCAACAATATGAAAATGTTTTTTGTTGGTGTCAATATCTTTAATGAAGCTACCATCTATTTTAATAAAAGAAGCACATAACTCAGTTAATTTTGACATGTTTGAACTTGCAACACCGAAATCATCAATAGCAATAACAAAACCTAAATCACTTAATTGATTGATTTGTTGAATAATAGCAGCCTCATCATCAATGGCAACATCTTCTAAAATCTCTAATGTTACATTTGAATGCTTAATATTGTGCCTTTTTGCTTTTGCCTGTAAAAAATCACTTAAATAGTTTTCTAATAAATCCTGCTTTGTAATATTTATACTAAACTGTACATCACTTGATGCAAAATACAAAAATGTTTTTTGAATCATCTGTTTTGTTATAGAGCTATGTAAACCTGAAACTTCTGCCGCTTCCATAAAGAGATAGGGTGAAATTATTTTATTACCATCTTTAATACGAGCAAGAGCCTCATACTTAAAAGTTTTTTCTGTTTTTACATCTACAATAGCTTGATAAAAAGGAGTAAGTGCCTCATCCTCCAAATCTTTTTGTAAAATAGCAATATTTTTTGAAAGTTGCGTGTACGAACCTACCTTGCTCATATTCGGACTATAAATCACAGTAAATGACCTTCCTTTGTGTTTTGCTTCAAGAAGAGCAATATTTGCCTGAGAGAAGAGATCATTATTATTTTCTTCGTCCTTCTCCTCTCCTGATATACCCACAGAAAAACTAAGATGAATATGCGCATCATCCACAACAGCTGGAGTTACTTCAAAATATGATTTTATTTGAGAAGATAACAAAATATCTTGTTTAGGTGCTGGTTCGTTTAATACAATTGTAAATTCATCAAAATCCATATGGTACAAAGAGGCATTATTTGGAAGGTTTTCCATTAAATATTGAGAAGTTACTTTTAAAACAGCTTCAACAAGTTTTCCTCCATAAGTCGTCTTTAAAATGTCAATATTGTCAATTTTTAGTATAAAAATGACATAACGATTAAGACGCTGCACTCTCTCTTGAAAAACTTTTTTGTTTGGAAGTTCTGTTATACAATTATGTCGTGATTGAAAAGAGAGTGTATCAACTTTTGCTTGTATTTCGTTTTCTCTTTTATAGATTATACCTATAAAATAGTTCACTACAAAATTTATTGTAATAATAGCCATCAATCCTAAAACAGTCCCAACAAATAAAAGCATATATAGTAAATTTTTTCTATCATTCAAATTTGGTGTGGCATCATAAAAGGAGAGTAACATTATTTTATTACTACTATTTTCTACTTTAGTATAAAGACTATATTCT
Organism: Sulfurimonas sp.; assembly: GCF_027056685.1. Lineage (GTDB taxonomy): Bacteria > Campylobacterota > Campylobacteria > Campylobacterales > Sulfurimonadaceae > Sulfurimonas. The sequence continues at coordinate 90 of NZ_JALUKE010000131.1, read as the reverse complement.
TTGTCTTTTATTCTAACAATAACAAAAAAAAGTTCTCCTTTCTTATGCTGTTCTACGAAATTTTTAATTATTGGTGATGAAGCATATAAC
>NZ_JALUKE010000130.1 GCF_027056685.1 Sulfurimonas sp. | reverse complement strand
CTTCTCCCAACACTTGCACTTTGTGTATCTTTACTAGATACTGTGTCTAAGTCTTGTTGAGATTTTTTAATATCCACATTTTCTCCTTTAAAAATAGGTTGTTAGTTTGTCTATTGATATGTTTCACCTTGAATTACAAAGAGTTGCATATCTGTATTATGCCATTTTAAACATTATTAATTGTAAATTTCTGGACAAATAGTATTATACAGAAAAATGAGATACTTTTGTGATAATATTATTTAAAAAACTTATTTTAGTTACTTATTGAAACAGTTTTATAATTATTGTGAATAGTTATATTATCGCAGTGAATAGTTTTGATTTGTATGCCTTATAGTATACCTTTATTTACATTTTTACGATGCCAAGAATGAGATAAGTTTCTGTCTCTTTTTCGTAGTAAAATGGAATACGAAGACCTTTATGTTCAAGGTCTTTAATATTTTCATCATCAAAAAGAGTAGACTTTTTGAACTTTTGAACTTTTGTTGGAACATTTATAATGACTGTATCGAGATAAAGCTTAAAACTTTTTGCTGCATCGAGTTGCTCTTTGGGAAATTCTTCTAAAAGAGAACGGAGTTGCGTTTGATATGTTTCTGTACAGAATATTTGCATTATTTCTCTCTCTCTTTAAGCCACTGAGTACTCTCTTGCATACAAACAGAGAACTTTTTTGCAGAAGTTTTATCTTTTAAAAAGCTCTCAAGTGCTTCTTGCATTGCTTTTTGAATCTCTGTTTTGCTTGCTTTCTCCATGTTATTAGTCATCATCTTCTTGAATTTTTTTGCTTTTTTGTTCTTTGTCTTCACACCCTATTTTTTCACATGTCGTTTCATTTATCACTGAAATCTGTTTTTGAATTAACTCAACTTTCTCGTCATCATCAGCCATATCAAAATCTTCGTCATTTGCAATATACTTTTTCAGCTGTGTCATTTGAAATGGATTTCCATGTTCATATACAATTTCGCCACCATGTTTTCCTTGAAGAAAAGTAACTGCCATAACTGCAATCGTAAGTAAAATACCAAAAATTTGAATGCCACCTTTTTTCATTCTGCATCCAATAATTTGAATAAGAGCAACAATAGCCATTGCTACAGCAAGGTAACGACCAAGGTCTCTATGCTCTAAAAGTTCAGCTTTACCTGCAGTATCAAGAAAGCCAAAAACTTCAGGGCCGGCAATTTTTTCCCCTGTGTACCAAACGCCTATCATTGCAATTGCTGCAAGAAGAGCAGTTCGTGCAGAAATTTTTGCCATTGTCTCGGTTCTATTGAATATATATATAACACCAAATGTTGCGGCAACAAGTGGTAAAATCATTGCAAAGTGGACTGTAGCTGGGTGAATCATCATAATATTTTCCTTCTGTTCTTTTAGCTAATTATATTCCATATAATATAAAAAATATTTATATTATTATAATAATTTCTTATTTTAAGTTGAAATTTATTTCTCTTTCTTTTCTATTACATCTTTAGCAGATTTAATAGCTGAGCCAAGAACTATTCGCGCAGCTTCCATCGCTTGCGCACCCATACGTTTTGCCTCTTTTGCTTTTGGTGATTGCATAGCGACATCTGCTCTTTTTACAGCACCTTTAGCAAAGTTAGAAAATCTACTGCGAATAACATCTGCTGTCTCTTTGGAAATAAGTACAAGCTCTTCTAAATCATAATGCATATCTTTGTTGATTTCTATAAGCATTTTTCTCAGCAGTTGAGAGCTTTCACTTGCTTGAGTAAGGATGATTTGAGAAAAAAGTGTATCTGTTTGGTTTAAGTCTTCAATAATGGTATCGTAATCTTCTATAAGAATATGCTTCGCTTCTATTGGCATATAAGCAACTCTTTGTTTAAACCTGTCAATAGATTTTACTAAACCACCGCGCATTCCTTTTAGTGTTAAACGCAGTATGGAATCAGCTTTTGTTGGTGTCGCTTCTGCTACATCAATGGCTGTTGCTAAAATTGTCGAAAGAATTTTACGTACGCGGATAGTATTTAAAGAACCCTCTTTTATAGCTTCAAATGTAATCTCTTTAATGACCTCTTTAAGAGATTCATCAATATCACTCTCCTGCTCTTTTTCTAAAGCAGTAATAATAGTAGACTCTACCATTTCACTTAAAATGTCATATAAATCAATAGATTGTAGTTTTATGTGGTGCAGTGCAATCAGTACATCTTCATTTGGTTTGATATCTTCTTCAAGAACATTAAATATTTCATATTTTGCCTCTTGAAGTTCATCTGCTTTCTTCTCTAATGCTCTCTCTATATTCTCTTTTTGTGCTAAAAGATTTTCTACTTCGTTTTGTAAAGATTGTGTCTCTACCTCTACAAGGCTTGTTGTGAGCGTTCTAATTTCATCTACAGTGAGTTCATTTAAGTCGATTTCTGCCCTTTGTAGAGCATTTACAACTCTCCGTGAAATATTTTTAAATTTATGACTATATACTTTTTTCACTTTTAATTCTAGTTCATTCGTATCCATCATTTTCTCCTCTTTTTAAAGAACCATTTTTATATCTTGATGTTTTTTTAGCGCATCATAGATAAAAGTTCTATCATCTTCATTATGGACTAGCAAATCCAAATTCATACTTACATACTTCCCGCTTTTTGAACTATTTGATGGTGTAAGTTTATGCTCCCTCTCTTCAATAACATCATGAACAGCTTTTTTGAGGGTATTTTCTTCACTTGCTATTACTTTGTAACACCAATTACAAGGGTACTCAAGTTCTAGTTTTTTGCCCTCTAGTTTATCGTTTAAAGTTTCCACTTTTGCCTCCTGATTTTGATTCAAGTTGTACATTTTTGATAATCATGCCTTTATCTATTGCTTTAACCATATCATATATTGTCAATAGTCCCACACTTACACCTGTGAGTGCTTCCATTTCTACTCCCGTTTGTCCTGTAAGTTTCGCAGTTACTGTAAGTTTAAATCCTGGAAGTTCTTCAATCTCATCAACATCACAATTTATACCTGTAAGATTGAGAGGGTGGCACATAGGAATTAAATTGCTTGTCTGTTTTGTTCCCATAATAGCAGCGATTACAGCAGTTTGTAAAACAGGCCCTTTTTTTGTCTTTTCACTTACGATTGCATCATAAGCATCTCGACTCATTTGTATAATTCCACTTGCTACTGCGACTCTTGTTGTATTGCTCTTGTCACTCACATCGACCATTTTAGGACGCTGGTTCTCATCTAAATGTGTTAAATTCATATATGCTCTTTTGTATT
>NZ_JALUKE010000129.1 GCF_027056685.1 Sulfurimonas sp. | reverse complement strand
CCTCACAAAAAGGACACTCTAAAGTTGTTTGGCTCTCTTGTTTTGTTTGCATTGCTGTGTTGTTTGGGCGGTGTAAGCGCTCTGGTGCCATTATGACATGAGTATCATGCAGCATATCAAATCGTATCTCAGACATCACTCACCTCTATATTTATCTCAAATGTATGCTCTGTTGTAAAACTACCGCAAAATAAGAAACTTATCTGCTGTACGATTTTTTCAAAATCCTGCTCAGACTCAGAAATAGTGCTAAGTGGCACTGCAAAAATATCACACGCTTGATTAGTTCTAAAAGTAAGCACTTTTTTAGTAAAATTATCAATGATGACAAGCTCTTTCATTGCCTCTTCTTGCAGTCCATCGGCTACATTTTTGCCATTAAAAGTGACTTTATCTGGATGGGCAAAATGAAGATTAAACTCTTTGGCAAAGAAAAGCTTCTGTGGATACTGCGTTTCAAATTTGCTTTTGAGGCTTATTTTATCTGTTTTGAATCGGTATCTTTTTTGTAGTTTTGCAGGGTAGGTACTGTCGCTGATACAAACAGATCCCTCACGCACAAATTTTTTCTTTTGAGGGGTAAATATACCCGATACAAAATCTCCCACCTCGTTAAATGTAAGATTTTTAAAGTTTTCAAATGTGAATGGCTGCGTGCTAAAGTGGTCTATAAAAGAGTTCTTCGCATAGCTGTCATAAATAATCTCTGCTTTTAAATCACTGTTGACACTGCGTTTAAGGGTGTGAATGGTTGCTATTTTGTTATTTGTATCTGCTTGTGCAGCGCTCTCATCGGCTTCTAAAATCTTTTTATGGTAAAGCTCTTCTCGTCGAATAATGGTGTTTTGCCAGTTAAAAAGTGCGTCTAACGCGCCAAACTCCACAAGCTGTGCGCCATTTTTTAAAGAGAGTACAAAGCTAAGATTTTGTGTGCGTACTTTGAGTTCATCATAGCCATCTTTCTCTATGTCCATTTTTTCTATGACAATATCTTTTACATGCTTACTTTTTTCAATCTGTAGTAAATATTTGTAAGCATTGTCACGCAGGTTTGGAAGATAAAATCCGCCAAAGACACCATGCCAAAAAGCATCATTTGTTTGGAGCCTGTAAAGTGCATCAAGAGTGGCTTTGTCATAGCTTTTTTGTCCCTTAGAGAGCTGAAGCATACGCTTGTGCAAATAATTGCTCTCATGGTATTTTATAAAAAAGTTTTTCCAAATGCCGCCTTTTATAAGCGCCACTCCCGTCTCTTGAAAATATGCATCGCCAACCTTTTCTTTTAGTGCTTCAAACGCAGTTGCCAATGGGGTTTTTAGACTCCATTCTCCCATCTCGACATACGAACAGTTATTTAAGTAGGCAAGCCCCAAAGGTCTGTTTTCTTGTACATACTCACTATAGTGCTGCGTTTGGCAATGCTCATTTGCTAAAACGGCTTCTACAAATTTTTGCAGCCACTGCTTTTCATACACCCACTCATAGGTATGTGGCCAGAGCCCAAATTTCTCGGCATCATCAAAAAATATTGCCGCGGAAGCACTCTCTTTTGTACAGGAGAGCACTGCGTTTAAAGACTCCTCTATTTTGGAAAATGGAAGTGCATAACGCAGTTTTTTGGAGATGGGAAAGAGTTTTAAAACTTCGCCATTATCTTCGCTGAGATAGTAACCGTTCATCTGCTCTTTATCATAGCCATTGCTGATAAAATGATAATCATCCACCATCACATACTCAATGCCACACGCAAGTAAATCACTGAGTATTGCACTCTCCCATACTCGCTCTGTTAGCCACAAACCTTTGACATCTGCATTAAAATACTTTTTAATGTAACGACTTAGTTTGTTTATCTGCGCTCGTCTGTCTTTTGAAGGGATACAGCTCAAAACAGGCTCATAGTAACCCCCTCCAAACCACTCTATACTTCCTTTTTGTGTCAGCTCCTGCATAGTTTGAAAAACTTTTGGATACTCTTGTCTTATTTTTTCAAGCAACCAACCGCTACAGTGCAGTGAAAATTTAAACTGAGGATAGTTGCGCATCGTCTCAAAAAAAGGAGCATAAGAGAGCTTGACTGCTTTTTTAACTGCCTCATCGAAGTTATCGACAGGCTGATGCATATGAATACCAAAGAGTAGTGATACCTTTTTCATCTTTTCCTCTATATATACCAGTTTTTGGCGTAATTTTCATTCAGGTTGAGACTCAGCTCACCAAAACCCGGAACTGTTTGTAAAATCTTCTCATCTGCAATTATCTCAAAGCGTATAAAAATCTTCGCAACCTTAAGTGATGATTTCTCTATGCTTAGTTCTAAATTCTGCTTGCAGGCACTCTCAATCACCAAACCGTTAAGTGTTGTTTTTCCTGCATTAAATGCAAAGACTGCGTTTAGATTTAATGGTTCTATTATAATCTTTATTTGCGCATTTGTACAGTACTTTTGTAACATTCCCTCAAAAGAGAAGTAGAGCTTTTGCGCATCTTCTCCATAGTAGATTTTCTCAACTACGCCCGAAGCTGCCTCCATTGTAGAAAAAAGTTTTGTTTCATCAATTATACCGCACCCCAACCATTCAAAAAAGGAGTCTTTTTTGCCATCTATTATCGGACTTATGAACGATTGTGGAGGAACTAAAAAGTCGCTCGAACTTCTGTTTTGAGAGATTGGGAGAAAAAGATCATTTGGAGGTAAAATATCCATCAAATGATAGATGTTAATAAGCTGGTTACGAAAGAGTGTGTCGAACTCCTGCATATAGTCACTGTAGTGATCACTTCCAAACCACCAGTACCAGTCAGAGCTCTCTGCTTTTAAAAAAAACTCTGTTATTTGTGCTTTTTTTGCCTTAGTGAGATGTGCCACATTCTCTTCATAAGCTTTTTTTGTTACAAAAAGCAGCTCCCACGCTTTTGTTTTTTGTTTTTCACCCACCCATGTATCAAAAGAGCCGTTTATCCAGCTTCCTGGCGCTAAATACTCAAGAGGTTTTGCCTGCATGTTAGAGACCTCATCCATCGTAAGCGTTGTACACCACGGCTGCGTTTGTAAGCCTTTGTAGAGTGCTTCAAAAAAGTCAAAACCGTTGTTTTGGTAAAATTCCCAAGCATTTTCACCGTCTAATATAACACAGACAAGCGCATTTGCATCTCTATTTTCTATTTTTTGCAGCTCACTTATGAAATGATTTGCCGCATTTTGTGGCTCTTCATATCTATACTTAAAACCTATAAGATCACTAAGATAGTGGTCTCGAAAGACCAT
>NZ_JALUKE010000128.1 GCF_027056685.1 Sulfurimonas sp. | reverse complement strand
TTTATGTCTTGTGCAGAGTGGACTGGTGTATATGTAAAAACTATTCTTGAAGACCTAGGTCTAAAACCAGAGGCAAACTGGATGCTTGCAGAGGGTGGAGACTCTTCTAAAATGGGAAGAACTATTCCTATTGATAAAGTTTTAGATGATGCTATGATTGTATGGGGTCAAAATGGTGAAGCACTTCGTCCTGAGCAAGGGTATCCTATTCGTCTTCTTGTTCCAGGATGGGAAGGTAACCTATGTGTTAAATGGCTACGCCGTTTAGACTTCGCTACTGAACCATGGTACTGTAAAGAAGAAACATCTAAATATACAGTACTCAAACCTACTGGAAAAGCTATCCAACACTTCTATGCAAATGAAGTAAACTCAACAGTAACTTCTCCATCGCCAGAAATTGATTGGTCAGACTTAAAAGATGGTGATATTGTAGAAATTGAAGGTCTTGCATGGTCTGGAATGGGTACAATTACGGGTGTTGATCTCTCATTTGACGGTGGTAAAAATTATGTCGCGGCAAACCTTAAAGGTCTAGTCCTTCCAAAATGTTGGACTCGATGGAGTTATATGCATACATATAAGAAAGGTGATGAACTTTATCTTACTTCTCGTGCAAGAGATGATGCTGGGTATATCCAACCGACAATTGACCAAGAGACACTAAAAGTTGGTGTGGAAGCTGTTTATCATAGAAATGCAGTTGAGACTTGGAAAGTTGAGAAAGACGGAAAAATTACTCATGTAGAAATCCGTTCTCAATTAGATCGAAAAGGCAAAGGCCCATTATTTATTGAAGGGAAGGCGTAACAATGTTTAAATTAAATAAAAAATTATTAATTTCAATCTCTGCGGCTGCTGCCTTATCGTTGGGTCTTTCAGCTTGTATGGATGGTGTGATGCCAAGCAGTAATCAAAGTTCTCCTGCATTAGCTTCAATAGATGGTGGCGTAAGTTACCCTGTAAAAAACAATATGACTGGTCCTTACCATGTAAACCCTCAAGTTACTAAAGATGCGAAAAAAATCTTTAATGGTCGTGTACCTACAAAAGCAGAATATGATGCATGGAACACTGATATAATGCCAGATGGTACAGGCTTACCAGAAGGTCATGGTACTGCGGAGGAAGGTAGTGACATTTATGATGCTAAATGTGGAATGTGTCATGGTGACTTTGGTTCAGGTGGCGGTGGATACCCATCACTCTCTAAAGGAAATGCATATGACTTGCATAAAACTTTAACAAATCAAAGAATCAAACCTGATGAAGATGGTCCAGTGCGTGTATTTGGTACATATTGGCCACAAGCTAGTACACTCTTTTGGTATATTAAAGATGCTATGCCACATCCACAAACAGGGACTTTAACTGATGATCAGGTTTATGCTCTTGTTGCTTACATTCTAAATATAAACGAAATGGAAATTGATGGACAAGAAGTTGATGATGAGTATGTACTTAATCGTGAAAAATTCTTAAAAATCAAAATGCCAAATGTTGATGGTTTTGAGCCTAAAATTGATGGACCACATGGTCGTGATAATGTGCGTAAGTATTTCTCAAATCCAGATAACTTTGGTGCACAAAAATACAATACAAACAATCCTGCTTCAAGATGTATGCATGATTGTCAGGAGCCAACTGCCAAAGTAGCTTACATTCAAAATGGGGGAATACATGATTTTCATCCACCTCTTTCTGAAGTAAGAGACTTGCCTGCTGTTAAACCTTCAGGAGAAGCTTTCAATGCCGCTAAAGCGTATACCGCAAACTGTGCAATGTGTCATGGAGCTGATGGTATGGGTGCGCCGGTAATTGGTGACAAAGTGGCATGGGCAGCTTATACAGCTAAAGGTATGGATAAAGTATATGCAAATGGTATTAAAGGTACTGATGCAGGTATGCCTCCAAAAGGTGGTTCAGAGCTCTCAGACAGAGAGTTTAAATTAGTTGTTGACTATATGGTTAACAAAAGTAAATAAACACAAAGGATAAACAATGGAAAGAAGAAAATTTTTAAGTATGACTTTAGGTGCAATAGCTTTAGCTGCTGTTCCTGCAAGTATTAGAGCAGAAGATTTTAGAAAATCTAAGCCAGCCGTATGGACTACTAAAAACGTAATGAATGGTAAGAAAGTAACTGAAGATGGTGTTATGGCAGCTATTAAAGCTCTTTATGGTTCAAACTCTTTAACTATGGAGGGAGTAAAATTAAAAGCTCCTGATGTTGCTAGTAATGGTGGTGCAATTCCTGTTGATTTTTCAACTGATAAAGATGTAAAAAGTATTGCAGTATTTCAAAATGCAAACCCTGAAGCTGCTGTAATGGTTGTTGATGTAAACAAATACAGTGTAAACAAATACTCTATCAAAATCAAAATGGCTTCATCTGGTACTATTACGATTGTAGCTCAAGGTAATGATGGTAAACTATATGCAGCTCAAAAAACTCTAGATGTTGCTCTTGGTGGATGTGAAGGTTAATCCTTTTTCAAAAGCAAGATAATTAAAAAAATAACTTATTAAGGAAATAAAATGGCTGGAATTAAAGCAAAAGCAAAATTAAAAAATGGTGTTGTATCTGTTAAAGCATTGATTAAAAACCCATCAATGACATACAATATGGCTGAGAAAAAAACAGGAAGTAGAGATAATGCAGACTTTATTACTCACTTTAGTGCTACTCTTAATGGAGAAGTTGTAGCTGATTTTTCAACTTCTCAGTTCTTATCTAAAAACCCTATCTTTAAATTTGAATTTAAAGGTATCGGTGCAAAAAAAGATAAAATCAAACTTGTTGCAATGAATAATCATGGTAAAACATACAAAGGTAAAGCTAAAATAAAATAATTTTAGCTTCTTCTATATAGGGGCTTTGTACCCCTATCATCTTCTCTTTTTATTCTCTCTACATTATATATTTTTTTTGCTATAATGTTAAAAATTTTTATAAAGAGCTCCATATGCATAACACTTCAGAGGGAAAAGTTTTAAACTTATATATTACAAAAGATGACATAAGAAAAACAAAAGTTTCTCTTCAAACTGCAGAAATAGATAGCAATGGCATTATAGGTGATAAATTTTATGCCAAAGATCCTGATCGTTCAATCCTAATTACCTCGCTAGATAGCTATAATTTAGCAAAACAAAACAGTATAAATATAGATACCGGCATACTTGGAGAAAATATTTTAATAGATATAAATCCCTACTCATTAGTCGCTGGAGACAGGCTACAGATTGGTAGTGCACTTTTAGAAATCACTCAAAACTGTACTTTATGCAAAGGTTTAACTACTATAAATTCAAAATTACCAAAACTTCTTAAAAATGACAGAGGTATTTTTGCCAGAGTTGTCAAAGATAAGGCTCTAATTCATACTGGCGACAGTGTTAAAATTTTAAAAAACTAAAAGTCATCATCTCCAAACTCTTTATCTGCCTCTCTTTGAAACTTTTCTTCTTGCTCTTTTTGCAGTTGTGCTTTTGTTAAAACTGCTTCGTGTAAAAACTCTCCAAAGAAGGTTTTAGATTCTGTTTTAGCAAGAAATAAATATATTCCTAGCAATAGTCCAGTAACAGTGACTATGGCAATGGAAGCTTGTAAAAAATTAAATTTTTGTATTGGCTCTTTTATACGCATTTCACACACGCCACCAGGACAATGCTCTGGATCTTTACTCATAATTGCTTTATATATCATACACCCAACACAAACACCAAAGGCATTTTCCAAAAACATCAGAGTAAGACAAAGTACACAAATCAACACTTTATAAAAAGTAATATCCCAATTAAGTACAAACCAATAAAGCATTGGTAACGATATTAGCCAACCTAGCGTCCATGCAAAGCGTTTTTGCAAACCACCTACATACTCAGGCTTTTGATTGCGTACAACATACTTGCCTAGCAACAGTGATGGAGAATAGCTTGGAGATATAGCTCTTGCTGTAAAATCAACAAATAAAAAAGCCAGATAGACTCGAGCAACAATGATATGACCATAGCCAATACCTACAAAGATTACTATCATACCCAACATAAAAAGAATACCAGCGGCTGCTCTTGCCTCTCTTTCATTTATTACTGTAACATCATATCCTGGAACATGTTCACCATATTCCCACAAAAAAGTTTTAAGATTCAAAGGTACTCCCATAATTTATAATTATAATAATTGTATCAAAGATAGGTAATCACTTGGCTAATATGAATTTTATTTATATTAGCTATAGTAGCGTACCACTCCATCCATTCTAGAGCCCATATTTAAGAGAAGCATATCCGCAATTACCAATGCAGCCATTGACTCACATACAACACTTCCTCGAATGGCTACACAAGGGTCATGTCTGCCTTTGAGAGCAAAATCAACCTCTTCATTTTCAGTTGTAATTGTATGTTGCTCTTTAAATATTGAAGGAGTTGGTTTAAAATATACATTCAGCACAATATCTTCACCATTACTAATGCCACCCAAAATACCACCAGCATGATTTGACTCAAAACCATCTAGGCGAATAGTATCATTATTCTCTGAACCATACTCACGCGAACTCAATACTCCATCGCCAATTTCAACAGCCTTGACTGCGTTTAAGCCCATCATAGCATCGGCTAAAACACCATCAAGCTTATAATAGAGTGGTTGTCCTAAGCCAATTGGAGCGCCTTTTACAACAACACGAGCAACACCACCTACAGAATCATGTGCACTCTTGGCATTTAAAATAGCCTCTTTCTGTGCCTCTTCTTTTTCCTTATCAAGAGCATAAATAATACTACTCTTTGCACGCTCATAATCAAACACTTCACTTTTAATACCAGCAACTTCACTAATACCGCTCACAACACTAATGTCCAACTTTTGAAGCATTAACTTCGCAATCGCACCAGCTGCCACACGAGCAGCCGTCTCTCTTGCAGAGCTTCTTCCTCCGCCACGATAATCACGAATGCCATATTTGTGAAAGTAGGTAAAATCAGCATGTCCTGGACGAAATACATCTTTAATATTTGTATAGTCTTTTGATTTTTGATTTGTATTATAAATAACCATAGCTATTGGAGTTCCTGTACTTTTACCTTCAAAAACACCAGAAAGTATCTCTACTTTATCAGCCTCTTTTCTTGCCGTTTCAAACTCACTCTTACCAGGTTTTCTACGATCTAGTTCACTTTGAATATAATCTTCATCAATTTCTAAACCTGCAGGAACTCCATCAAGCAGGCATCCCAAAGCTTTCCCATGAGATTCCCCAAATGTTGAAAATCGTAACTTCATTCCAAAACTATTCACTATTTTTCCTTCTTCAACATTGAAACAGCAACTTGTGCGGCCTCTTGCTGTGCAATCTTTTTACTTTTTCCATTTGCTCTAGCGTACTCTTTACCCTCAATAAAGACACCAACTTCAAACTCTTTTTTATGGTCAGGTCCTCTTGAAGCAAGCACTTTGTATTCAGGAGTAATGCCAAATCGTGCCTGAGTAAGTTCTTGTAGTGTCGTTTTAAAATCACGAAACAGAGAATCAAGTGAAATCTCTTTGTAGTTTTTTTCAATCAATCCAATGGCTATTTCATCTACTTTTTCTAATCCAGCTTCTAAATAAACTGCACCCATTATTGCTTCAAAGGCATTGGATAAGAGCGATGATTTTTCTCTTCCGCCATTATTTTCTTCTGCGTTTGAGAGTAGTATATAATCTCCTAAACGCAGTGCTCTAGCCAATTTATCAAAGCCTGTTTCATTGACTAAAGATGCTCGTATTTTTGAAAGATTTCCCTCATCAGAATTTTTGAACTTCTTATAAAGATACTCACCTACAACCAAATCAAGTACCGCGTCGCCTAAAAATTCTAAGCGCTCATTATCGTAGGGCTGTTTGTAGCTTTTATGTGTCAGCGCTTCGATAATGAGCTTTTTATCTTCAAACTCATACCCTAAATCTTTTTCTAATGTTTCTACATTTTTATGCATAATACCCTCATTTTTACAGTAAATCTTTTGCCTCTTGGGCTGCCTCTTTGGCTAAAATATCACATCGTTCATTTTCAACATGACCATCATGCCCTCGTACCCAAATAGCATGAATTTTATGCCCCTTTGCCACTTCTATATATTCACGCCAAAGATCTGGATTTTTAACTTTTTTAAAATCTCTTTTAATCCAATTCGCAAGCCACTCATTAATGCCCTTCACCACATACGAAGAGTCTGAAATAATATCAACTTCACAAGGCTCTTTTAGAGCTTTAAGCCCTTCAATAGCACCTTTAAGTTCCATTCTATTGTTCGTAGTATGAAGCTCAAATCCAGAGAGTTCTCTCTCTTTATCACCAAATCTAAGTATCACACCATATCCACCAGGTCCTGGATTGCCCAAAGCACTTCCATCACTGAAAAGAGTTATTTTCTTCACTAAATTCCTTAACAAAATCTTTGCTTAATGTGTACTCAACCATTGCGCTATCAATTGTATGGCAGGTTGTACAACGATTGAATGCAAAAGGATAACTCCCCTTACATTTCTTACACACATACTCAAAACTTAAAGTAGCATTTGCACGCCCCTCTAAGCCTATAAGAACATCTAATTCAAATATAGAACTCCCCCCTGAGAGATTTATATCTCCTCTGGCACTATAGAGCTCTTTTAAGTATCTACTCTTTGCAATTATATCTAAATTCAAATCTTTTGAGTCCATTCTCCAGAGTACTTCTGTAAGAAGCTCAGCATCATCAAGATTAAAATTTTCCCATGCTAAGGAGGGGTTTACTCGAAAAAGATACTCAAAGGTCATTAAAGCTAATTTACCTGATTTTTGATAAAGCTTTAGCAGTTGTTGCGCTTTTTCATTTTCATCAATACTATTATCATTTAATAGGGCTAAGGCATTCAAATAAGCCTTATCAAGCAATATATCTTCATTAAGCTCATCAAGAGGTTCTAAAACATCAATAGCAGCCTTATAATCTCTCATATACTCATAAACAAGTAAAAGATAGTGTAGCGCTTGAGGTGTTCTTGGATTATACTTGAGTATCTCTAAAAACATTTGATGAGAGCGTTCTAAAAAACCTGCCTTAAAATAAGTTTTTCCAAGTAAGAACATAGTTTCATAAAGATCTTCTTTTGATGTCACAGAAAGAATTTCATTATATATCTCTATACTTTTTTCATAATCACCATTTTTAGAGTAAGATGCTGCAAGTAACATCCACGATTTACGAGAGAGTTCCCCACCTGAAATAAGAATTTTAAGTTCATTTTTTGTAGGCAGCGTGCGGAACTGTTGCAAAAATTTATCAAGATGACTATTATCTTCCTTGCGTCTGTATCTGCTCCACCAATATGAAAAAAATGTAATTACAAAAATAATAGTAAAAAAGATGATGATTGAAAAAAGAGGGTCACGAAACCCAATATAAAACATATCCATTAGTCATACACCACAATAGCATAATCATTTTTTAGATTATAAAAAGTTGCTTCTGGAGTAAGTTCCAAATCCTTGAGCTTTGCTAACTGCACCAGAGAATTTTTTGAGACTTTAATGCCATTTTCTCTAAAAAATTTGCGTATATTAACAAATTTAATATCTTCAACAAACTTATACTCAAACTCCTTGTGCAAGGACATTTTGCCACAAGAGAACAAATGTTCATTAACATGTAATTGGTCAGAAGCGTACTTAATCGGAAGGTGTCCAGAGAGGTCAGTTAAAGTATCTTCAATATGCTCATGCTTTTGAGGAAGAGTATTTTTCTCTATAAACAAATACTTGTTATTGAGTTTAAGTGTAGGAGTATTTTTCCAGTATTTATATGCTGGGTTAGAGATACCCAGCTTCACATATACTTCACGCCACAACCAAAATGAGTTCAGTGTGTTTGGAAGATATGACATAAAAACTCCTAAAAAACTATATTAAATAGATTATATAATCTTTTGCTAAATAGTTTTATTAAGAGTTCAAAAAATCTATTAAAGAATTGCAGTAACTGCTTTTGTCACAACAAAACCACCAAGAACTAGCCAAATAAACATTGAACCTGCTGTATAAACAGGTGCAAGTCCAAGCCCTTTAAATTTTGCAAAAATTGTTCCCATACCTAGAGCTGTCATCGCCATTGTTAAAAGGAAGGTATCTATTTGGTTGATCGTTCCAACGATTGCATGTGGAACCAAGTCAAGTGAATTAAATCCTGCCATACCAATAAAATAAACTGCAAACCAAGGAATAACAAGTTGCAATTTATCGCCTGCTTTACCAGACTTTTTCGCTTGCATAGAGAGATAAATTCCTAAAAGAATGAGCATTGGAGCAATCATAATAACACGCGTCATTTTAACAATAACCGCAGAGTTTGCCATCTGTGTGTGGAGTGCTTCTGGAGACATTGTCACACCACCGACAGTTATGATGTCATGAATAGTTTTTGTTGGAATGGATGCAGGAACAGCCACGACTTGTGCAACTTCATGAATTGTACCACCAGTATAAATACCAAACTGCTCAGGTGTCATATGCAAGAACCCTTGTGCCGGTTCAATAATAGATGCATATAAAACAGGATACAAGAACATTGAAATCGTTCCAAAAAGAACAACCATAGAGACCGCAACCGCAGTCTTATAGCCTTCTGCTTTTAGTACAGGTTCTGTTGCCAAAACTGCGGCAGCACCACATACTGCACCACCAGCAGCGGTAAGCATAGAAGTTTCTCTATCCATTTTAAATGCTTTTATACCAAGATATGTCCCGAGTAAAAAAGTTGTTGAGAGCATAATAAGTGAAACTGTAAATCCGCTCAAACCTACATCCATAATTTGTTGGAAAGTTATACGAAAACCATAGAAAACGATTGCAAAACGCAATATTTTCTTTCCTGAAAATGTTATACCTGTCCCCCATGCACTAGGAATATGATTATGCAGAGTATTTGCATAAAATATACCAAGAACAATACCAATTACAAGTGGAGAAATCCCGAGTGATTTGAAAAATGCGATTTGCGCAATAGCAGTTGCTGCTGCTGCAAAAATTGCAACAAAAATGATACCAGAAATAGTACCTTGCCTATTTTCTTTTGAAAATGCCATAGATTACCTTTTATTGAAATAAGAAAGAATTATAGCAAATTTTTATGATACTTTTACTGAACAGCTAAATTTAATTCCAGATTTACAAAGCCTCTTTCACTCTGAACCTCCCTTGTTCCCTTACTTACATGGATTCTGTTAAGTGGTATATTTTTCTCTTTATTGAGATATGCCACTAAGTTTTTTACCCTTAATTTAGCTAAATTCTTAAGTGCATATTTGTCCACTTTCATCATGGCTATACATGCTGAAATAAGCTCTTTTCTATACTCTTTACCTGCTCTAGTTCGTAGTTTTTCTAACTCTTTTTTTGTTGCGTTATCTAAGTAAATTTCTTCAAGCATATCTAGCGTCATTGCACTTTGATGCTCATCTCTGTTTTTAAGCCCACTTTTTTGCAACACTAAAGCTATAAGTTTCTCTTTTTGAAGAGCCACTTTATCACTTTGTTTATCATATACGCCCTTGACTTTGAGTAGTAACTTAGGTCTTTTAAGCATTATTTTTGCAAGTCTATCCATTTTTTCTCTTTGCATTGGAGTAATATCACTACGACCATCTTCAAACGCAACATATTCCAAATCCTCACTTTTTATACCAAGCATAGCACCCAAAAATTTGAATGGTGCTGTCACAGCGCGTGTAATTAAATTTGTAAAAGTATTCCAGACCAACTTACCATATTTAAAATCTGGTTTATCAACATCACCATCAATTGGCATATCAATATCTATAACACCCTTATCATCTTCTAAGAGTCCAACCACAAAACCCAATGGAAGATGTGTAACATTTTCATCTTTTACTTCATTACCTAGCTCAATTTTCTTAATTACAATGCTATTACTTGCTTTTAGTTTTGCATCTCTAATGTCATATCCAAGATCTAAAAATAGTTTTCCAGAGTCTATCTCATAACCCGCGAACTCTGCGCTATACCCACTCATAGTAGTCAAATCTAGATTTTTAAAATTCATATTTATATCAGTAAATTTTTTAGGGTTCAAGCCATCAATGCTTCCTTGTATACGAGTAGAACCATATTTATCAATATCTCCATGAAGATTTATTAATGTATGTTCACCTTTCATGTTTGTAAATGAATAAATCACTCCATTTAAATTATGAATATTAGTTTTAAATTTTATTGGTATTGAG
>NZ_JALUKE010000127.1 GCF_027056685.1 Sulfurimonas sp. | reverse complement strand
TGCGCAGCAATTTTATCTAATTCAGCACCTAATACAGATGTAATATCTGTTTTTGTTGATGTTTCTCTAAATGCACCTAGACCAATGTAATTTAAATCCATTTTATTCGCTTCAAGCATCTCTTCTTCATTATGAGTAGAAATACCAAGAATCTTATCTTCATCTATAACAGAGCGTAAAATAGCAACTGCTTTATGAATATCAGAATCAATCGCTAGCAAATCTTCCTGTCCCATATGGACACCATCACAATACTCAGCAAGTTCATAAGCATCATTTATAATTAAGAAACCCTCAAACTGCTTTCTTATTGTAATCAACTGCTCTTTCATAAATGCAATATCACCATTTTTATTGCGATATTGCATAATCTCTGCGTTTTGTTTTTTTGCTATATCTACAAATTCATCTATAGATATACCATTTTTATCAAGCATATCCTGATCGCAAAGCGCATAAAGTTTCATCAATTAATCTTTTTTAAAAAATGCCAATAAATCTGAAAGCGTCTGTTTTAAATTATTTCTATTTACTATCATATCTATAGAACCATGTTCTAATAAAAATTCAGCTCTTTGAAAACCTTCAGGAAGTTCAGAACCAATAGTCTGCTCAATTACACGCTGTCCAGCAAATCCAACCAATGCACCTGGTTCAGCAATGATAATATCTCCAAGGTTAGCAAAAGAGGCACTAACTCCACCCATAGTAGGGTCAGTAAGTACAGAAATAAATGGCAAGTTATGATTTGCAAGTTTTGCAAGAGCTGCAGAAGTTTTGCTCATTTGAAGTAGTGAAAAAGTTGATTCTTGCATTCTAGCACCGCCAGATGCACTTAAAATAACCAAACCTTGTTTTTTTTCAATAGCACGCTCAGCAGCACGAACAATTTTTTCACCTTCTACAGAACCAAGGCTTCCACCCATAAAAGCAAAGTCAAAAATAACGAGTTGCACATCTACACCGTTCATTTTACATTCACCACTCACAACAGAAGATTTTCTCCCTGTTTTGGCATATGCTTCTTCAACTCTTTTTTTATAAGGTTTTTTATCTACAAACTTAATTGGATCAACTGGCTCTAAAGTTGCATCATATTCAACAAAAGTACCTTCATCCGCTAGCAATTTCAGTCTTTTATCCACACCAATACGAATATGAAAACCACATTTTGGACAGACATAATTTTGATGTTCTACCTCTTTATAGTACATCAAAGAGTGGCATGATTTACACTTAATCCAATGAGAACCAGCTTCTGCTTTTTCAGGTTGTTTTGTTTCAAATGTTTTTGTAAAAATATTTAATAAATTCAAAAAAAATCCTTCAATAATATATATGTGCTATATTATATCAAATTAATATTAATTTTAATGATTTTTTTACTCGTTGAAGAAAAAAACTAGATTCATCTGTAAAAAGCAGACAAATCTAGCAGAAATTTATTTTAATAATGAAGTAATAATGCTTCTTGCAGCCTCACGACCATCAAACGCAGCAGTAACAACTAAATCAGCACCACGGTAACAATCTCCACCGGCATAAATACCTGCAGTAGATGTTTCATGTGTCTCTTCATTAATAACAATCCCACCCCATGAATTTGTCTCAATTCCATTTTCTGCTAAGAAAGATGGAACAACAGGATCAAATCCAAGTGACATTATAACAACATCAGCATTAACTCTATACTCTGAATTTTTCACCTCTTCCATGCGTTGACGACCTGACTCATCTTTTGCACCAAGTGTTGTTTTTACAACTTCAACTGCAATAGCTTTTCCATCATCATTTAAAACAATCTCTTTTGGAGAGACCAAAAATGTAAAGTCCACACCCTCTTCCATTGCATTTTTATACTCTTTCTTACTTCCTGGCATATTATACTCATCACGACGATAAAGACAAGTAACAGATTTTGCACCCTCACGCTTTGCAGTTCTTAAACAGTCCATAGCAGTATCACCACCACCCACTACAACTACATTTAAGTCTTTGAAATCAAATTTCTTTTCATAAGAGAGCTTAAAGTTTTTTCTTTGAATATTCGTTAAATAGTCCATCGCTTTATATACATTTGAACTACTTTCCCCCGCAATTCTAGCACTCTTTGCTTTTGTCGCACCAACACCAATAAAAATAGCATCATGCTCATCTGCAATAGTTGCAAAATCAATATCATGCCCAACTTCACAATTAAGTACAAGTTTCATACCTGCTTCTTCAAGTAGTTTCACCCGTCTCTCTACTACTTTTTTGTCAAGCTTAAAGTTTGGAATACCATATGTTAAAAGTCCACCGGCACGGTCACTTCTCTCATACATAGTTACCGCTATACCTGAACGCAAAAGATATGTTGCAGCTGATAATCCCGCAGGACCACTTCCTATAATGGCTACTTTTTTATCTGTAGTAGTCCCTGGAAAATCTGGTGTAAGTCCAGCTTTAAAACCAGCTTCTGTAATATGTGTTTCAACAGAACCAATAGTAATAGCACCATGACCATCATTGAGTGTACAATCACCTTCACAAAGTCTATCGTGCGGGCAAACTCTTCCCATAACTTCAGGAAAAGGTGAAGGCTCATTTGAGAGTTTAAACGCAAATTCCAAATCTTTCTCTGAAATAGATTTTAACCATTGAGGAATATAGTTATGTAAAGGGCATTTGTTGAGACAAAACGGGTCACCACATTGAATACATCTATCACTCTGTGAGGCAGCATCACCACCATCGAACACCTCATAAATCTCACCAAAATCTTTTACTCTCTCTACCACCAATCTTTTAGAAGGCTCTATTCTTTCAGTATTTAAATATTCACGCATTTTAGTCTCCATTCTCTAAGTTAAGAGGTAGTTTTGTTAAATTTTTCGGTTTAACAAGCCAGAAGTTTCTTACTTCTACTCTAAAGTTTTCAAGCAGTTCTTGTGCTTTTTTACTTTGTGTTTCTACTACATAATCTTTTAGTAATCGTTTAAGATAGTGTCTTGCTTCATCACCCTCATCAGTATCAATTCGTACAGCTTCAACAAGCTCATGATTTACATTTTCAACAAACTCATGTTCTTTATCGTAAACAAAACTAACACCACCAGTCATACCAGCACCGAAGTTAATACCTGTTTTACCAAGAATAACAACAACACCACCAGTCATATATTCACAAGCATTATCTCCTGTTCCCTCAACGATGGCAAATGCACCAGAGTTACGAACAGCAAAACGCTCACCAACACTTCCAGAAATATAGAGCTTACCACCTGTTGCACCATACAGACAAGTATTACCACCAGCAGAAAACTCTTCACCCTCATTTTGTGATGTAATGATGATTTTACCGCCATGCATACCTTTTCCAATGTAGTCATTAGCTACACCCTCAAGATAGATAGAGATACCATTAATCAAAAATGCACCAAGAGCCTGTCCTGCAATACCTGATAAATTAATTTTTATAGTATCTGGTTTTAGTCCTGTATCTCCATAATATTCAGCTATTTCACCACTTACCAAAGTACCAAAACTTCTATGAATATTTTTAATTTCTCTCTTAATTCTAATAGGCTGTTCTGGGCTTTTAATAGCAACCATCGCCTCTTTAAGCACATCTTTTTCAAATGCGTTATCATCAAAAGGAGGATTAAATTGTTGTTGATGAGTATTTACACCCTCTTCTTTATGTAAGATAGAAGAGAAGTCAAATTTTTTCGCAAATGCATCATCTTTTACTTTTAAAACATCTACATGACCTATCATCTCTTCCATCGTTCTAAATCCAAGTTCAGCCATAATTGCTCTTACATCTTCTGCAAGATATGTAAAGTAATTAATTATCTGCTCAACTTGACCTTTAAAAAACTCACTACGAAGTTTCTCATTTTGTGTTGCAATTCCCACTGTACACTTGTTTACATGACAAATACGAAGCATTTTACAACCAACAATTGTAAGCACACCTGTACCAAATGCAAAACTCTCAGCTCCAAGAAGTGCCGCTTTTACAATATCTAGTCCAGTTTTTAATCCACCATCAGTTTGAAGTTCAACAAGCCCTCTTAAGTTATTTGCTTTAAGTGCATTGTGTGCCTCACTCAAGCCAATTTCCCATGGATTTCCTGCAAATTTTATGGAAGTAAGTGGAGCAGCACCTGTACCACCGTCACCACCTGAAATAATAATTTTGTCAGCATAGGCCTTTGCAACACCTGCTGCAATTGTTCCAACACCCATAGTAGAAACAAGTTTTACAGCAACTCTTGCTTTAGGATTAATCTGCTTCATATCAAAGATAAGTTGCGCCAAATCCTCAATAGAGTAGATGTCATGATGTGGTGGTGGTGAAATAAGCGTAACACCAGGAACAGTATGACGAAGTTTACCTATAAGTGGCGTAACCTTATGTCCTGGAAGTTGTCCACCCTCCCCTGGTTTTGCACCCTGAGCAACTTTGATTTGAATCTCTTCAGCTGAACGAAGGTATGCAGGAGTAACTCCAAAACGACCAGATGCAACCTGTTTAATTTTTGAAACTCTCTCAGTTGAAAAACGGGCTTTATCTTCCCCACCTTCTCCTGAGTTTGATTGTGCGCCTATTCTATTCATTGCAGTAGCAATAGTTTCATGTGCTTCAGGAGAGATAGAACCAAGACTCATCGCAGCTGACGCAAAGCGTTTAAATATTTCTTCTTTTGGTTCTACTTCTGAAATATCAATAGATTTATTACCTGAATCAAATTCAAAGAAATCACGAATAAATTTCAATCCACGACTATTTACTGTGTTTTTCAGTCTATCAAAATTCTCTTGTGTAGGTTTTTTACTTACAGCATGAATAGCGTGAATAACAGCAGGACCAAAATCGTGATGCTCTTGTCCTGTGTAAAATTTATAGTAACCACCAATGTTTAATGGAAAGATTTTGTTAAAACCAGTTACATCAAAGGCATCTTTGTGTGTTTTATCTAATCTTTCATCTAAATCTTCATAAGTTAAACCACTAAGTGTTGCGTTTGATGCTTCAAAACACTCTTGTACAACATCTTTATGTAAGCCAAGAACATCAAAAAGTGCAGAGTTTCTATATGAAGCAATAGTAGAAATACCCATTTTTGACATAATTTTTAGAAGTCCACTGTTTAATGCAGTATGTACCGATTTATATGCGTCTGCACAATCTAAGTTTATAGTTTTAGATCTTTCTAATTGCGTCGAAACTGTTGCAAAAAGTAAATATGGATAGATAGCACTTGCACCATATCCTATAAGAACTGCTGCACTATGAGAATCTACAACTTCACCAGTTACAGCTATCATAGAGATTAAGTGACGGACATCTTCTTCTAAAAGGGCTGTATTTAATCGTCCAACTGCTAACGCCATTGGAATAACTTTATGCTCCTTATCTAAAGCGCTATCATCTAAAATAATGATACGACTTCCATCATTTTTAACAGAGTCAATCACCTTTTCAACTAAAGCATCAAGTGAAGCTTTTAAATCTGACTTATATGCCGTAGAAAATGTAGCATTTTTATAAAAATCTTGGTATCTTGGAGATTTTACATCACCAAAAGATTTTAATACTGCTAATTTTTCTCTAGTAATAATAGGAGAGATAGATTTCAATCTTTGTGCATGCATTGGCACTTCATTAAGAATATTGTGTACTTCACCAAATCCTGTATTTAAACTCATAACTACTTTTTCACGAATAGAGTCAATCGGTGGATTTGTAACTTGAGCAAATTTTTGTTTGAAAAAGTCTGTAAAGTTTCTCTGTTTTTGAGAGAATGCAGCAAGTGGTGTATCGTCGCCCATAGAACCAACAGCCTCTTTAGACTCTTTTATCATTGGCTCAATTACCTGTTCAACTATCTCTTGTGTTATATTGAAATATCTTTGTTTGTGTACCATTGCATCAGTGTCAATCTCTACACAACTTACATATTGATTTTCAACATGCTCTTGCAAGTAAATCATATGTTCATTTAACCATTTCATATATGGATTAGAGCTTTTTAAGTAATCATCAATCTCATTTGTTTTAAGAAGTTTTCCAAATTTAAGGTCAAGTCCAAGCATTTCACCTGATTGCAGACGACCTCTCTCTTTGATGTCCTCTTCTGCAATATCAACTACACCATATTCACTAGCAATAAGAAGATTATCATCTTTTGTAACGATGTATTTTGAAGGGCGAAGACCATTTCTATCTAGCACACAGCCAATATAACGACCATCTGTTACAGAAAATGCCGCAGGTCCATCCCATGCTTCAAACACAGTAGAGTGGTACTCATAAAATGCACGAAGTTCAGGATCCATATGTGGAGCATTTTGCCAAGCTGGAGGAATAACTGCACGAACAGCTTTAAAAAAGTCCATACCATTTACAATAAGAAATTCAAAGAAATTATCTGCCGAAGCTGAATCTGATGAACCTGGTTGTAAAATTGGAAGTAATCTTTTTATCTCTTCATCGCTGAAAACATCACTTTTAACAGACTCTGATTTTATAGATACATTAATACGGTTCGCTTCAACAGAGTTAATTTCCCCATTGTGAGCAACTGCACGAAACGGTTGTGCTAAACGCCATTCAGGGAGTGTATTTGTTGAAAATCTTTGGTGAAAAAGTGAAAAAGAGATTTTAAACTTTTCATCTTGTAAGTCTTTGTAAAACTCTTTAATATGAGTGGGCATTACAAGCCCTTTATAAGAAAGGACTTTAGAACTCATAGAAGCAATATAAAAATCTCTGTAATCTACTAACTTATGCTCTGCCTCTTTACGAGAAAGATAAAGTAAGGCATCAAATCTATTTGTTGCCATAATGGAGTTTGCAATAATAAAAACTTGAACAATATGTGGAAGAGAAGCTATAGCTTGATCACCCAAAGCATTTTTATCTACTGGCACTTCGCGTTTTAAAATAACTTTGAGGTCATTGTTACAACAAATTTTTTCAAGAGTATCTAAATGCTCTAAATCTTTTGTAAATATAGAAGCAACTGCAAATTGTTTAGGAAGTTCAACACCCTCTTTTGTAGCCTCTTCTATCATAAACTCTGTAGGCATTGAGAGCAAAAGCCCACTTCCATCACCTGTTTTTCCATCAGCTGCGACAGCTCCACGATGCATCATACGCTCTAGTGCAGTAACTGCATCATTTAAAACCTTGTGTGAAGGTCTGTTTTTAATATTAGCAACAAGACCAAAACCACAGTTATCCTTGAAGGATCTTAACAAATCATGATGTTCAACCATTATAACTCCCAAATTTTTAAATTTTATATAAGAACTATATAAATTTAATCTCTTTTTAAAGAAACTTAGTCTATTTAGAGATAAAGCACTTGTATTATATATTTTTTTACTTTAAATAAGGATAATAATAGTAGAATTTCTTATGAAAAATAAGCCAAGTGTGTATATAGGAAGCAATTAGTGCAAGGATATGTCATAAATCTCAATCGTGTAAAAGAGGAAGATTTAATAGTTACAATACTATCAAAAAATAACTTATACACGCTTTATAGATTTTATGGTGCACGCCATAGTGTAATAAATTTAGGCTTTAAAATCGACTTTGAGGTAGAAGAGTCTGCCAAAGGAACTATTGCACGGCTTAAAGATGTAATTCACATTGGTTACAAATGGATAAATGACTACAAACTACTGCGTTTATGGCAGGACTTCACTCTGCTTTTTTATAAACATCTCAAAGATAGTGAAGATATTGGAACATTTTATTTTGATCTGCTAAACGCAGCGGAGCAAAATTGGGATAAACAGAATCCAAAAAGAGTGGCAATTGAAGCTTATGTAAAACTTCTTGAAAATGAAGGGCGACTCCACACTGAATTTTACTGCTTTTTATGCTCGCAAGCTATAAAAGAGGATGTTTCACTCATTCGTGCCTTTTTACCCACGCATACAACATGTACCCACACCCTAGCCATCAGTAAAAATGCACTCAATGAACTCTACACAAATAAATCGTCTCTCTTTTTAAATGATAAAGAGGTAGATAGACTCTGGAATATTATGATGGAGGGTTTATAGCAGTTCATTTTTATAGTGCTTATTGTACTCCACTATCATTCCATGAAACGCAGCAAATATTTCAAAGAGTTCTGTTTTTTTAAACTCTTTACGAAAATCAGACTCTAAAAAATCTTTATATTCTCCATATTTTTTAAATGAAATATCAAACTTTTTGAGTAATCTTTTTGTGTAACTATCAACCACCATCTCATCACGCAGACAGGCATAGCAGAGTATGGCATCGGCACTCTCCTCGCCTACTCCTTTTTGTGCCAAGAGCCAATCACGAGAAACCATCTTTTGAAACGCTTTAAAAGTACCAAATTCATTCAAAATATTGTTACTCAGCGTTAAAAGTCTCGGTGCTTTTTGGTTGTAAAATCCACTCGGCTTTATCATCTCTTTTAAAGTGGCTTCATCCAAGTTGCTAAACGCAGTGATTTCTAAAAAACCTTCTAAATTTTTAAGTGACTTTTCTACATTTTTCCAAGTAGTGTTTTGTGTCAAAATAGCACTTACAAGCACTTCAAAACTCCCTGCGTTTGGCCACCACCATTTAGGGAAGTTTTTAAGTAACTTTTTGGCTTTTAAAAACGCATATAGCTCTTTTGAACTTATCATCTTTAACAAGTAGGTTTTTGTGCCACCAAAGATGCTACGCGTATCTTCTCACCTCGTAAGTTGATTTCATCTTTCTCTTCATAGTAAACAATATCAAGCCCAATAAAGGCATGTAAGAGTTCATTTTTTCTTAAAAGGTATTCGGGATTTGCAGGATTGTTAAAATCTCCATGCGCCACTATAAAGGTCTCAAATATCACAACCCCACCCTCTTTAAGTGCCTCTTTAATTTGAGGAAAGAAACGACGCTGTAAATAGTTGATATTTATAATCAAATCATACTTTTTAGATGCTAAAGTATACTCATCTAAATCCACTTCTATCTTATTTATTTTTTTATCTTCATCAATACATGAGAGTGCATAATCACTCAAATCAACCGCATCAACCATAAAACCTTTTTTGGCTAAAAAATGTGTATTTCTTCCTGTTCCACATGCAATATCTAAAGCATTCCCAACAGTTGCTAAATCAATGTACTTTTCAACCAATGGTTCAACATTCTTACGCATAGGTTTTTCAACATGACGCACATTCCAACGCTCTTTATCTTCTATCATTTCTTTTCTCCTTCTATGGGTAATTTTTACTCTTTTTTTAACATAGGTTTGAAACTATGTTAAATTTTTTGACTTATTTTAACATAGCTTTTATGCTATGTGCAATTATAAGCCCTTTTTTAACATAGAAAATAGTTGCGTATTGACAAAAAACTTACTATTTTTTATCTGTATACTTTCCAACACGCCAATATTTTGTAAATCTTTTAAATACTTTGAAGCAGTTTGTCTGCTAATTCCCAATCCATTCACCAAGAATTCCATCTTTGTATAAGGGTGCATAAAAAGTATTTCAATCAAATCTTTTGAATACAATTTTGGTAACTTCTCTTTTACAACTGCTTGTGTCTCTTGCATGAGTAAATTTATATTTTCAATGAGTTCTATAGTGCTTAAAGAAGTTTGTTCGATTCCATCAAGCATATAAAGCACCCACTCTTCCCAATTCTCTTTGGTTCTCACCTCTTGCAGCAGTCTGTAATAATCTGCCTTGTTTTTAATGATGTAACGACTAAGGTATAAAATAGGCAACTCAAGTAAATCTTTTAACACAAGATACAAAATATTTATAATCCTACCTGTTCGACCATTCCCATCATAAAAAGGGTGAATAGACTCAAACTGATAATGAATTATAGCCATATTTATAAGTGGATCTATCTCATTTTCTTCATTTATGTAACGCTCAAGATTATCTAAAAGCTCTTGAATAGTTTCATAATCTTGTGGAGGAGTAAAAACCACGTCACCTGTTGCAGCATTTTTTAGAACTGTGCCGCTCTGTCTACGAACCCCCGCATCATTTTGCTCCAACTCTTGCTGTATCTCTATGATGTACTTTTTCAAAAGCAGTTTGTTTGATGTTACAAGTTCATACCCTTTCAAAAGTGCCTGACGATAATTCTGAACCTCTTTAGCTTCATTTGTAATATCTGACACATCAAGCCCAGCCCGAAAAAGTTCATCATGAGTAGTAATGATATTTTCAATCTCGGAACTATCTTTCGCCTCCTGAAGCACCAAAGAGTTTATCAAAATAGCACTGTTTGGAATAATCTTCGCCACTCCGTTTAATTTTGCTAAGGCACGGTTGGCGGAGATGGCTTTTTTTAATGTTATTGGGGTTTCTGGGTCAGTTTTTAAAGGGAGATTTTTAATTATCATTTGTACTTACCGT
>NZ_JALUKE010000126.1 GCF_027056685.1 Sulfurimonas sp. | reverse complement strand
TTTAGATATAGATACACAGGTGAGTGATTTTTTACTTCACAACATAAAAGAGAACCAGTATATTATTCAAATATTTACAAAAATTGATAAACTGAACCAAAAAGAGCAAAATGCACTTAGACGGGAATTTCCAAATGCTCTAATGGTCTCAAGTTCTAAAAAAAGAGGAATGAATAAAATAGTTAAAGTAATATACGATATTTTAAAAGAGAAAGAAGATGCAAATTAAATTTCTAAAACCAAAGTTAAGTAATATAGAAGAGATGCAAGAGCTTATATATCCTGAAGTTGAAAATGGTGTTATACTTGAGAGAAGCAGTGATGAAGTTGCGACAAATATTCGTTCCTATACATTAGCTTATGTTGGTACAGAATTAGTAGGTTTTGCAGCTTTACATATTCACACTATAGAATTGGGAGAAATACGCTCACTCATTATAAAAAATGGATTTAGAGGGCAAAAAATAGGAGAAAAACTGGTAAACCGTGCTTTGCAAGAGGGTGAAGAGTTAGGTCTTAAAAGAGTTCTTAGTTTAACCTACAAGCAGTCGTTTTTTGAGCGTCTTGGTTTTGTAGAAATTCCAAAAGAGTCACTTCCTGAACATAAAATTTGGGCAGACTGTATAAAATGTAAACACTTTCCCATATGCAACGAAGTATCACTAATCAAAGAGTTGTAAAATCATTTGGCTATGTAGCACTCTATGTGCTATATAGTTCTCTGAGTAGTATCTACCCTTTTTTACCACCCCTTCTTGGCGTTTTATTTGTTCTTTTTATTCGAGCTTTAGAGAGAGAAGATGTTCTATATTTACTACTTATCTCATTTGCACTTCTTGTTTTTGAAGCAAATCACGGATATATTTTTTTTAGTAGTATCTTTTACTTTTATATCGCTGCAAAATTTTTACTTCCTAAAATAGAACAAAGTTTCAACTGCTACTCTTGCATACGAATCATGTATGTGACTATGGCCTATGTGGGGTATTACCTCTTTTTAATGCTACTCTCTAAAATATTTTTACTCCCTGCAGAGCATATAAATTACTATATAGTTTACTATATAGTAATTGAATTTTTCTTAGTGAGCCTAATATGAAAATAAAATTCATTATTTTACTCTTTGCTTCTATCTGGATGGCGCTTATTGTAAGGGTGTTTTTACTTGCTGTAGAGTCCAATGACTACTATAAAACACTCTCTCAAAACAACACAATAAAGCATGAAAAAATAGCACCAATTCGTGGTGAAATTGTAGATATAAAAAATCGTCCTATTGCCATCAATAAACTTGGATTTAAAATAGAGTTGGCACCACATCTGCTTTTAAAGAAAAATAGAAAAAAATTTGAAAGTACCATCTCCTTTTTACATAAAACTTTACCATCTTTAAATATCAAAGATATTATTAAAGCGTACAAAAAAAAGGACTCTTTTTATAATCATGAATTTATTAAGGTTGTAGAGTATATTCCCTATAAAGAGATTATGCCTGTATATACACAGCTGAATTTACGAAAAAATATTAAGATTGAACCTGCTCCAAAACGCTACTACCCATACAAGAATATTGCTGCACATATGATAGGATATGTTGCTCGTGCCAATGAAAAAGATATTGCTCATGATAGGCTTATAGACTTAATTGGTTACACAGGAAAGACGGGAATTGAGAAATACTACAACTCTTATTTACAAGGAACACCTGGGGAAAAAGAGATAAAAGTCAATGCAAATAACAGAGAAGTGGCAGAACTTAGTTATAAGGCACCCAGTGAGAACAAAAGACTAAAACTTACAATTGATATAGAGTTACAAAAATATATTACAAATCTTTTTAAAGGCTTAGTTGGTGCAGTGGTTGTTATGGACACCCATGGAGCAATTCTTACTGCAGCAAGTTTTCCTAATTATGATTTGAATATGTTTGTATCAGGAATGTCTTACAAGATGTATAATTCTATGGCTTCAAGTCTTGACCATCCTTTTACAAATAAACTTATACACGGTCTTTATCCTCCAGGTTCATCTATTAAACCCTCTTTAGGTTTAGTTTATCTTGTAAATGGCATACATTCCAATGATAAAGTTTACTGTTCTGGTTCCATTCCTCTTGGTAAAAGAGTATTTAGATGTTGGAAGAAAAATGGGCATAAAGAGACAAATATGGTCAAAGCAATACGAGAGAGTTGTGATGTCTATTTTTATGAAGGTAGTTTAAAAGTCGGTATAAAAAAGATGAGTAAGGGATTGTTACGATATAACCTTGGACATAAAACTGGTATTGATTTGCCAAATGAATTTATAGGTGTTGTACCCTCAAGAGCATGGAAGAGAAAAAAGTATAATCAATCATGGAATAAAGGTGAAACGCTAAATACTTCTATTGGTCAAGGATATTTTCTGGTAACGCCTCTTCAAATTGCACAGCAAACTGCATTGATTGCCACGGGAAGATTACCAACACCGCATCTTGCTTATATGATTGGAAACAAGCCATATAAAGAGATTAGCAGGGATGTTCTAACACCAAGAGAAAAAGCAAGACTGCCAATTATACGCCGTGGAATGTATGAGGTCTGTAATGCACCACATGGGACAGCAGTACACCATGTAAATTCTAAAATAACAATAGCAGGAAAAACAGGTACAGCACAAGTTGTTGGAATTAAGCAAGATATTAAAAAGAGAAAGTTAGAACATGAGCTCTCTTATTATAGGCGTTCGCATGCTTGGTTTACAACATACGGTCCTTATCGACATCCTCAATACATTGTAACAGCAATGGTAGAACATGGTGGACATGGTGGTTCAGCAGCAGGTGCTATTGTCTCTAAAATATATGACAAGCTCTTAGAACTTGGATATATTAAAAAGAGATAGACTTTTAATTAAAAGAATTTTTTACAAAAAGCACTAAAAGAGTAAGTAAAAAGATACCTCCGGCTTTATTATAAAGCTTATTTGCAAGAATAAAAAGAAGTGTTACAGACACAGCAACTAAAATGATTATATCAAATCTTGCAGCAGCTAAATCTACTGTTAGTGGTCGAATAAGTGCAGAACCACCTAAAACCATAGAAAAATTTGCTACATTAGAGCCAATAATATTTCCTATACTCATCTCAGCATTGCCTTTTCTTACAGCAGCAATGGAGACAACTAACTCTGGCAATGAAGTACCTAAAGAGATAAGAAATAGACCAATAATCCACTCACTCACACCTAAGTGTCTTGCAATATGTGTACCGCTCTCAACAACAAAATTGGCACCACCAATTGTAAGTGCAAAGCCTATACCAAGGAGTAGAATAGCTCTTCCCCATTGAAATTTCTCTTTTTCTAAATCTGCATCAAGTTCACCCT
>NZ_JALUKE010000125.1 GCF_027056685.1 Sulfurimonas sp. | reverse complement strand
TGAAGTAAGTGACAGAGAAGAACTTAAAAAAATACTTGAAAATTCTCCTCGAATTGAAGCAATTAATTATATTGAGCAAGTGAGTACAAAAGAGGCATATAAACATACTTCAAGTACCTACTCAAATGTAGATTTTAAGTATGATACTCCTCCAAAGGCAGAGGCAAAAATAGTTGCGATTGACTTTGGTGTAAAGAGAAATATTTTAAATGAACTTGTCAGTGCTGGTATTGAAGTGGAAGTTATTCCAAACAGTTTTGATGCTAATGATTTGATTGAAAAGTATAAGGCAAAAACTATTGATGGAGTCTTTTTATCAAATGGGCCAGGTGATCCTCTTGTGCTTAAACGAGAACAAGAAGAGATTAAAAAGCTTATAGCTGCAAAAGTACCTATGTTTGGTATTTGTTTAGGGCATCAGTTGCTCTCTATTTCTCATGGATATGATACATTTAAACTAAAATTTGGACATCACGGTGGTAATCATCCTGTGAAAAATGAAAAGAGCGGACTTGTAGAGATTACAGCGCAAAATCATAACTATAATGTTCCTGATAATATCATTGAAATTGCAGAAGTAACACATAAAAATCTTTTTGACAATACTATTGAAGGTTTATCATATAAAAATGAGCCTATCTTTTCTGTGCAACACCATCCAGAAGCCTCTCCTGGACCAAAAGAGAGTCGTTATATTTTCTCGGAATTTCTCTCTTTGTTAAAAAGATAAAAGTAGTCATAGCACTACTTATTATCTTAAATCTTCTTTGTACGAAAAAACTCCCCATTTCTTAACTATAAATAAAATTACAAAACTAAACAAAAACCTAATATATTTTTTGATTTGTATCAGGATTAAGATATATTAAACCATTGAATTGCTATTATTTAGCCGTTGATTAGTTTGATAAGTGTATATCTACATTTATGAGACTTAATTGCTTTGAATCTTAAGGAGGCTATATATGGAGAATCGTCCATTAGAGTACGACTATACGGTTGCAAAGATGTTTATGCTTACAACAATTGTTTTAGGAATTGTTGGCATGAGTATCGGTGTTTTTATTGCATTTGAACTTGCATTTCCAGGATTGAACACAATCTTTGGCAAGACTATTGCAGAATACACGGCTTTCGGTCGTCTTCGTCCATTGCATACTGACTCAGTTGCATTTGGTTTTACAGTAAGTGGTATTTTTGCTACTTGGTTTTATGTTGGTCAAAGGGTACTAAAAGTATCTATGGCTGAATCAAAATTTTTGATGTTTATTGGTAAACTTCAATTTTGGTTATATATTATAGGTGTTGCCGCAGCAGTAGTTTCACTTTTCATGGGGTATACTTCTTCAAAAGAGTATGCTGAATTTGAATGGCCTATAGATATCGCTATCGTTGTTGTATGGGTACTATGGGGTGTGAGTATATTTGGTCTTATTGGTATTCGCCGTGAAAAATCACTTTATATCTCTGTTTGGTATTATATTGCTACATTCTTAGGTGTGGCTATGTTATATCTATTTAATAATATGGAAGTTCCTACAATGCTCGCTACTTCACCAATAGGTGAAACTGGTATTGGTAGTTGGATGCACTCTGTATCAATGTATGCAGGTACAAATGATGCACTTGTTCAATGGTGGTATGGTCATAATGCGGTTGCATTTGTATTTACGGTGCCTATTATTGCTATGATTTACTACTTCTTACCAAAAGAGTCTGGTCAAGCTATTTATTCATATAAATTATCTTTACTCTCATTTTGGGGTTTAATGTTTGTTTATCTTTGGGCTGGTGGTCATCACCTTCTTTACTCAACTGTTCCTGACTGGGTACAAACAATGGGTTCTATTTTTTCTATAGTTCTTATTTTACCATCTTGGGGTTCAGCGATCAATATGCTTCTTACAATGAAGGGTGAATGGCAACAAGTTGCAGCATCTCCATTGATTAAGTTTATGGTTCTTGCTTCAACTTTCTATATGTTCTCAACTCTTGAAGGTCCTATTCAAGCTATTAAATCAGTAAATGCAATTGCGCACTTTACTAACTGGATTCCAGGTCATGTTCATGATGGTACTCTTGGTTGGGTTGGATTTATGATTATTGCATCACTTTTCCATATGGCTCCTCGTGTATTTAAAAGAGAGTTATATTCAAAAGGTCTTATGGCTGCACAATTCTGGATTCAAACTTTAGGTATTGTTCTTTACTTTACTTCTATGTGGATTTCAGGTATTACTCAAGGTATGATGTGGCGTGCACATGATGAATTTGGTAACTTGGCTTACTCATTTATGGATACTGTTAATGTACTTCACCCTTACTATGCACTTCGTGGTTTAGGTGGTATATTCTATTTAACTGGTTTCTTAATGTTTGCTTACAATATTTACAAAACAATGTCTACTCGTCCTGTTGAAGAGTCAGAATTGCAAAATGCTTCGCCTATGGGCGCTTAAGAAAGGGAGGATTATATTATGTTTCATTGGTTAGAAAAACACCCGTTCTTGTTCTCAGTAGGTGTGTTCCTTACAATTGCGTTTGCTGGTTTGGTTGAAATTGTTCCAAACTTTGCACAAGCTGCCCGTCCTACAATTGGGACTAAACCTTATACATTGTTACAATTGGCTGGTCGTGATGTTTACATCAAGAACAGTTGTAACTCTTGTCACTCACAGCTAATTCGCCCATTTAAAGCGGAGACTGATCGTTATGGTCACTACTCTTTAAGTGGTGAATATGCGTATGACAGACCATTCCTATGGGGTTCTGAAAGAACTGGTCCAGACCTTCACCGAATAGGGAATTACCGTACAACACAATGGCATGAAAATCATATGATGGATCCTGCTAAAATTGTTCAAGGTTCTATTATGCCGGCATACCCATGGTTGTTTAAAAATAAAGCAGATATAAATACTGCATATGCTGAACAATTAACAGATGCAGAATTTTTTGCAGTGCCATATAATAAACCAGTACCTCTAAAAGATGGAAAAACTACTGTTATTCCAATGGCTAAAAGCGTTGCATCTGCAAATGCTATGGCTCTAAAAGAGGCAAAAGCAGTTGTGAAAGATATGCATAATCAAGATGTAAAAGATGCAGTTGCAAGAGGTGATATTCCTGAAATTGTAGCCTTAATTGCATATTTGAATAGTCTAAAATAGTGAAGGGGTTGTAGTGGATATTAATACATTTTCGGCGTATAGTTACTTTTTTCTAATTATATTTTTGGTGGTTGGTTCTTATAGCTATATTTATCATCTCTATAAAAATAGAAAAGACGCTTCTGGTGTTGATTATGAACACTACAGCAATATGGCACTAAAGGATGACATAGGTGATGCTCCGGTAAAACCTATGCCAGATGAAAAGAAAAAATAGGAGAGATATATGAA
>NZ_JALUKE010000124.1 GCF_027056685.1 Sulfurimonas sp. | reverse complement strand
AATAGGGCTTAGGTCAATTTTCATATTGATAAATTAAAAAATTAATTCTCTAAGCTTAAGAAAAAAGTGTGCTTTTAATACTTTTTGAGTCGTTATTTGAACATTTTGTGTGTTATTTGTCATATAGAGTATTAAATGTACAATCTGTTCCTTAAGTCAAATTTCTATTTTCACTAAAATAACAAGAGAAGCACTTAATACGATACAATATCGTTTCTAATAAGGATGAGTATAAAAATGAGTACAAATAGCATAAAAATAGATATAAATAATTATAAAAGTATGACGATTGAACATCTTGTTTTGGATTATAATGGTACTTTGGCAAAAGATGGCATCGTAAAGGATGGGGTGAAAAATTTGCTGCCATCTCTTAGTAAACTTTTTCAAGTGCATGTCATTACAGCAGATACATTTGGAAGTGTGCATAAACAGCTTGATGGTTTTGATGTGAGTGTTAAAGTGTTAAAAGGTGAAAATCATACTGTGGAAAAAGCGGAGTTTATCAAAACTCTTGGTGCAGCATCTTGTGCGGCAGTAGGAAATGGAAATAATGATATGCAGATGTTAAAAACTGCGGAGTTAGGCATCGCTATTGTCGCAGATGAGGGGTGTGCAACTGCAACACTTTTAGAGAGTGATTTGGTTTGTAGCTCTATTGAAGATGCTTTAGAACTCTTTAGTAACCCTAAGCGTCTCATAGCTACTCTACGAAAATAAAGGAAGATATGTGAGAAAAATTCTTGGGTTTGCTCTTATTGCGTTAGGTATATTTCTAGAAGTTTTGTGGCTTGGTGTCTGTTTTGGAAGTGTTGTTGTTGGAGTGCTACTTTTACTCTTTGCACCTCGTATACTGTTTTTTCCTTTTAGTTTTTTCTTTGTCCTTGGTCTGGTTACTTTAAGTGGTAAAAATTATAAATATTATCGTAGTTATAAATATAAACAGCAGGATTATTCTCATAGTAGTTATTCAAATGCACAATTTTCTTTTAACAGCACAGAAAAATATTATGAGGTGCTTGAATCTTCACCAAATGATTCACTTGATACTATCAAAAAAAATTATAGACGGCTTATAAAAGAGTACCATTATGACTCCATCGCAAGTAGGGGTCTGCCTGAGGATATGCTTCAGTTTGCTAAAGAAAAAACGCAGGAGTTAAATGAAGCGTATGCTGCTATAAAAAAAGAAAAACAGCATGAAAAATCAGGACTTTAAACTACCAATATATGAGGTTTTAGAAGATTTAAAAACTTCACTGCAAGAGAACTCCACAATTATTTTAGAAGCACCACCTGGTGCTGGAAAGAGTACCGTTGTCCCCATTTCACTACTGGACGAATTGTGGCTTGGAAATAAGATGATTATTATGCTAGAGCCAAGGCGTGTGGCTGTTCGCATGGTTGCTACTCAAATGGCAAAACAACTCGGTGAAGCGCTTGGAGAGCGTGTTGGGTATCAGGTAAAAATGGATAGTTGCTATTCAAAAAAAACAAAGATTTTAGTGGTAACTGAAGCTATTTTAGTGCGTAAACTGCAAAGTAATCAAACTCTGGATGATGTTGCTATGGTTATTTTTGATGAGTTTCATGAGCGAAGTATTCACTCTGATTTGTCACTTGCTCTCTCTTTAGAAGTTCAGGAGTTACTGCGTGAAGATTTAAAAATCTTAATAATGTCTGCCACGCTTAATGCAGCAAAAATCTCTTCTCTTCTTGGTGAAGTGCCCATCATTACGGCTAAAGGCAAAATGTATGAGGTAGCAACTACATACTTAGATATTCAAACAAAACAGCCTGATTTTCACTCTCTAAACGCAGTGCTACTCAAGATTACCTTAGAAGCCATAAAAAAGGATGAGGGAGATATTTTAATTTTTTTAGCAGGGGTTAAAGAGATTAGAAACTTGCAAAATGCACTTTTACAATCTTGCGTAGATAAAAATATTTTAATTTTACCTCTTTACTCTTCACTTTCAAAAAAAGAGCAAGACAGAGCGATTAGCCCTTCAAAAAAACGAAAAATTATTTTAAGTACAAATATTGCACAAACATCTTTAACCATTGAGGGTGTAAAGGTTGTTATAGACTCAGGTTTGGAGAAACAATCGCAATACAACCATACAAATGCTATGAATCATTTGCAAATGACCTTTATTTCAAAAGATGCAGCCATTCAAAGAGCGGGTAGGGCAGGACGCATATCGCACGGCAAGTGTTACAGGCTTTGGCATGAGTCAAAAATACTCCAGCAATCGAGTAAGCCTGAAATACTGAGAGCTGATTTAACTTCGCTGATGTTAGATTTGGCTTTATGGGGTGTTGATGAGTTTGATGAACTGAAATTTTTAGATACGCCAAGTAGCAGTAGCATTGAAAAGTCTCAAGAGCTTTTACAAAAATTGGAGATGCTTGATACCTCTTTTAAAATTACGCAGTTTGGAAAAGATGCACTGCGTTTAGGTCTGCATCCACGCTTTGCATATATGATTTTAAAAGCAAATGCTTTTGGATATGCGTATGAAGCCTCTCTTTTGGCAGCACTTTTGAGTGAAAAAGATATTTTTAAAAATTCGAGAAATGAGAGTGATATATTGCCGCGTTTTATTCATCTTTTTGAGAAGGATTTTGAGAGTGATTACATAGATAAACACAGAGCAAAAGAGGTGCTAAACGTAGCAGAACTTATTTATAAAAAATTACAAAGCATACAAAGAGTAGCTCAAAAAAATAGCCTGCTAAATCAGGAAATTGTTGCTGTTTTGCTTCTTTTTGCATACCCAGATAGATTAGCTCACCGCAGAGCAGCTCATGACAATAGATACATACTCAGTAATGCAAAAGGAGCAGTGCTACACACAGAAGACTCTTTGTTTAATGAAGAGTTTTTGGTGGTGGCACATCTTTATGCACATGAGAGAGATTCTACCATACAACTTGCAGCGAGCATTACAATGCAGGAGATAGAAGAGTATTTTTCTTCATCTATTGTAAAAAAAGAGTCTATAAGCTACAACAAAGAGGCAAAAAAGTTTGATATACGCCAGAGCAGTTACTTTTTAGGCTTGCAACTTTACTCTAAACCGAGTCAATCTTTGGCAAAGCACGATTTTAAAAAGCTTATTTTAGAGTTAATACAAAAAGAGGGGTTAGAGCTGCTTAGCTGGAGTAAAAAAGCAACAAACCTAAAGCATAGAGCTAACTTTTTACACAAGCACGCAGGGTTTAAGGATTTTAGTGATGAAGCA
Source organism: Sulfurimonas sp. (assembly GCF_027056685.1). Lineage (GTDB taxonomy): Bacteria > Campylobacterota > Campylobacteria > Campylobacterales > Sulfurimonadaceae > Sulfurimonas. Next base: position 7,296 of record NZ_JALUKE010000124.1, on the reverse strand, counting down.
TTACTGAGTAGCCTTGCTATTTGGTTTGAACCATATCTTGATGATGTAAAAAGTATAAAAGCCTTAGAAGCTTTAGATGTCTATACTATGCTTTTATCTCTTTTATCGTGGGAAGAACAACGGAGTTTGCAAAGTATGGCTCCTGTGAGTATAAAAGTTCCAAGTGGTTCTCATATACGCATAGATTATAGTGATGCCCAAAAACCATCAATGCAGGTAAAAATACAAGAGGTTTTTGGACTTTTGGAGACACCAAAAGTGCTAAACAACAGTTACGCTTTGCAAATGCATCTCTTAACACCAGCAATGACGCCCATACAAATCACTTATGATTTGAAAAGTTTTTGGAAAAATTCATACGCTGAGGTGAGAAAAGAGTTACGAGGAAAGTACAAAAAGCACTACTGGCCAGAGAACCCTTTTGAGGCTATTGCGACCAATAAAACGAAGAAAAATATGGGTAGAAAAACTTAGCTTATCTTACGAATAAACACCACTTTTAGGTAATTTCCCTCTTTGAATTTTTCATGCACTCTGAAATCTTTTGGTAGAGAAAATCTCTCTTCTACTTTGTATTTACCTTTAAGCTCTTTAAATGCTTTTGAAATAAAGTCACTAAATCGCATCATATCAAAATTCGCTGCGTTTGTAGATGCTACTATAATGCCACCTTTTTTAGTGATGCCAATAGCCTCTTTTAAGAGTTTTACATAATCTTTTGATGCTGAAAAGGTATGCTTCTTACTTCTTGCAAAACTTGGAGGGTCAAGGACGACTATGTCGAAAAGGAACTTTTTTCGTAGTGCATATTTAAAGTAGTGAAAAACATCTTCGACTATAATCTCTTGTGCCTCGACATCGACTGCGTTTATGCGAAATTGCTCTTGCGTTTTTGCAAGGCTGCGTTTAGCCAGATCTACACTTGTAGTTTTTGTAGCTCCACCTAAGGCAGCAAAAACAGAGAAGGCGCCTGTGTAGGAGAAAGTATTTAAAAAAGTTTTGTTTTTTGCATATTTATCACGAATGGTGCGTCGTACATCTCTTTGGTCTAAAAAGACACCAACCATTGCCCCATCATCAAGATATATGGCAAAATTGACACCATTCTCTTTTACAATAAGTGGTTCGGGAGCTTTGCTTCCAAAGAGAAAATCATCTGCATCATCAAGATACTGCCCTTTGGTATTGAACCTTTTTTTCTGGTAAATTCCCTTAAACGAAACACTTTTTTGGAGTGCTTCTAAAATCTTATTTCGCAGTTTGTAGATGCCAAGAGAGTACCAAGTAACAAGATAGTAGCCATCAAAGTAGTCAATAGTCAAACCACCAATGCCATCTCCCTCGCCATTAAATACTCTAAACGCAGTAGTTGTTACATCACTGAAAAAATCCTCTCTATATGCAATGGCATCAGTGATTTTTTTACTAAAGTAGGCAGTATCTATTTTTTCCTCTTTATCCAAAGATAAAATCCACCCATAGCCTTTATTTTGGATGCCATAGTACGCTTTTGCGACAAATTTGTTTTTTGTATCTACAAGAGTGAGAATGCTTCCCTCTTGTTCTACTTTTTCCCAATCTAAAATGGACTCTTTTGAGAGTAAAGGGTAGCCACTTTTATAGGCTGAAACATAGTCTGCTTTTACTGTTAGTGTTATTTCTCTAGCTTCGTTTTGCATAGAACTCTTTTTTATATTCAGCAAATCTATCTTCTAAAATAGCCTCACGAATTTCTCTCATAAGGTTGAGATAGTAGTGGAGATTATGAATGGTTGCAAGACGAAAGTAGGTGATTTCACGAGCACGAAAAAGGTGGTTTATGTATGCACGGCTATATGTTTTACAGGTTATACATTGACACTCTGGGTCTATTGGAAGAGGGTCTTCTTTAAATTTTGCACCTTTAATATTCATCTTTCCAAAAGAGGTAAAAAGCGTTCCATTTCTTGCATTTCTTGTTGGCATAACGCAGTCAAACATATCGATGCCTCGTTCAATATTTTCTATAAGGTCTTCTGGTGTTCCCACACCCATAAGATAGCGAGGTTTATCTTGCGGCATATATTGCGTTGTATGCTCTACTGTGTCGTACATTTCATTGTTAAGCTCACCAACAGAGAGCCCTCCAATAGCAAAACCATCATAATCTAAGGCACACAACTCCGTAGCACTTTTTGTACGAAAAGCTCTGTCCGTTCCCCCTTGAATGATAGCAAAAATATTTTGATCAACGCCGACTCCTTCTTTTTGTTTTTGACGGAAGTAGTTTATGGACTCCTCTGCCCATGCAGTAGTTCTCTCAATACTTAATTTAATACGCTCTTGTGTCGCAGGAAGCGCAACCAAGTCATCTAAAATCATCATAATATCTGAACCTAAATTATGTTGAATATCTATAACCTTTTTAGGAGTAAAAAAGTGTTTACTTCCATCAATGTGAGAGCGAAATTCTATACCGTCTGCTTTTGGTTTAGAGATGTCAGAGAGAGAAAATGCTTGAAAACCACCACTATCTGTTAAAAAGCTTTTAGGGTAGCGTGTAAAGCCATGAAGTTTTCCCATTTTTGCGACTGTTTTATCGCCTGGACGCAGGTACATATGGTAAGTGTTTGCTAAGATTATCTCAGCACCGAGCATATCTAAAACATCATGAACATCGAGTGCTTTAACACTTCCAACAGTACCAACAGGCATAAAGACAGGTGTTTTTACAGTTGAATGTGCAGTTTTAATGGTAGCAGCACGAGCCTTACCACTTGTAGCTTCTAAAGTAAATTTCATATATAAAATCCAATTTTTTTGTAATTATAGCTAATTTTTCAAGAGTGTTTTTTGTGGTGGTGAAAAATAATAACCTTGGGAATACTCAATGTCTAAGTCGATTACAATATCTTGTACCTCTTTTGAGTGGACATACTCTGCAATAATTTTTGCACCTATACTTTTTCCAAATTCACTAATAGTTTTGGCTATCATATAACTTTTTGGATTGTTATAAATATTTTTAATAAAACTTCCATCGATTTTAATGTAATCAACCTGCATAGAGTGTACTCTTTCAAAATTAGAATTTTGTACTCCAAAATCATCTATGGCAATTCCAAAACCATCTGCTTTGAGATTAAGTAACTGTTCTAAACTTCTTTTTGCACCTATGGCACTAATTCCTTCAAGTACTTCAAGTATAACTCTTGAAGTATTGATATTGTACTCTAAAAGCTTTTTTTGTAAATATTCTTGTAAATATCCATCATTTAAGTCATATTCACTAATATTAATTGAAAATTCTAAATCATTGTTTTGAAATATTTGGAATGATTTATCTATCATAATCCTTGTAATATCTGGAATCATTCCAGTCATCTCCGCAATATCAATAAAATTTAAAGGGACTTCAATCTCTCCTTTATCATTTATTATTCTAGCTAAACACTCATATTTTTCAATTTTTTTGGTTTTATTATTTACTATTGGTTGAAAATAGGGAACAATATGTTTTTTTGCAATAACTTTTCTCAATCGAGGCATATACTCTTGAATTTTTAATTGTAGGCGTTCAATTGAAGAATTTTTTTTGTATATATTAATACGATTTTGTCCCATCTCTTGAGCTTCTTTTAGTGCAATATGTGCATTTTTTAAAAGGCAGTCAACGCCCTCTGTTATGGCTATTGTTATGCTGACTTTTGTAGAGATATTGTTGAATTTAATTGTATGTTCTTCTACATTTTGTTGTAAAAAATGTGCAAAGACATTCATCTCTTTTAGAGATTTTTCAAAAGAAACAATAGCAAATTCATTTGAGTTTACTTTGTATAATTTTGTCTCTTTTAACATTTTAGATTTTAAAAAATGTGCAATTTTTTGAATGAGTATATCACTGTTATCGTAGCCGTATGTAATATTTATATTATCAAAATTATCAATACTGATGAGTAACATTGTGCGTATGTTGTTGTTTGTATTGGCTAATTTAAGTAGAGCATTTCTATTTGGTAAGCCTGTTAGCTCATCTGTAATAAGTTGGTTTGATAATATTGTAGTTTTCTCTTTTAGCTCTTTCTCAAGTTCTTGTTGGTACTGTTTTGAAATTTTTTCAGCATGGATTAACTGTGCTATTTTTGTTAAAACAAGTGAGAGTTGTTCTATTTGAATAGGTTTAATAATAAAGTTGTCAATGCCGAGATTAATTGCTTGGAGTAAATAATCAGAATTATTATGTGCAGAAATAATAATAATATTTTGTGAAGGGTTCTGTGATTTTATTCTTTTAATAAGTTCAATTCCATCCATTCTTGGCATATTAATATCTGTAATTACTATATCATACCGTTTTGGTTGATATTTTTGAAGAGCATCTTCACCATCAAAGGCTATATCAAGAGAATGAAACAGTAGTTTAAATATGCTACCCACCTGTTCTCTTGATGCTTTTTCATCCTCTACATAGAGTACATTGAAGTTACATACTAACTCTTTTAGTTTTTTCATTTTGTCAAAACCTTTAAGATATTGAGTGTTTTAGAAATTTCTGAAAAATAACTATTCATCTTTCATATCCATTATAATTGTAAATACTGCACCATTGTCTTCATTGTCTGCAAATATATCACCACTTAAATGGTCTTGTAAAATTTTTTTACTCATATAAAGACCAAGACCAGTACCTTTGTTTGTCTCTTTTGTTGTAAAGTAAGGCTCAAAAATTCTGTCTATTATAGCTTCATCTATTCCACCTGCATTATCAGAAATTTTGATGATAAATTGCTTATCTTTTACATATGCTCTAATACTAATCTCTTTAGTTTCAATATCCACATTTTCATAAGCATCTCTTGCATTACCTATAATATTTATAAGTATGTGCTCTAGCTCTTTTTTATAAGTATATAATTGCTTTTCTGTTTCAATGTTGATATTGACTTTGATATTATGATTACTAAGTTGTGTTCCAATAATATTAAAAATATCTTGAAATATTTCATTAAAGATAATAGACTCTTTTTTGTTTGTAGGTTTTGTAAAATTCATAAAATCATTGATAGTTTGAGACATTTTTTGAGTCATCTCTTCTATAAAGTTTGAGGTGCTAGTTATCTCTTCTTCTGTTAAAATATCCATTTGACTCTGAATATTTAGCTTTATAGCTGCAGCACTAATGGCATTTAAAGGTTGTCTCCATTGGTGAGCTACCATATTTATCATTTCACCCATTTGTGCATATTTTGCTTGTTGTATCAGAAGTGAATCTTGTACTCTTATGTTTGTTAAATCTAGAGAAGTTCCAACTATTTTTATGGGCTTGCCATTATGCAAAATTAATTTTCCACTCTCTAGTATATATATAATCTTACCATCATTACGAAGTACTCGTATCTCAATAGAATGAATTTTACCATCGTATAATTTATCTTGAATTTTAAGAAATTTTTCTCTATCTTCAGGAATAACCATATTTATAAATTCTTTATAAGAGGGAGCACCATCTTCTTTGTCTATATTGTAGATTTTATAATTCATATCAGACCATAATATATGCATGGTTTTAAGATTAAGTTCCCAACTTCCAAGGTTTGCCATCTGCTGGATGGCTTGAAGTGTTGCAGTCTTTGCTTCAAGTTCATTGTTGATTTTTCTTTGAACAAGTGTTTGTGTGTGAAGCTCTTGTGAAGTGATATTTAGAATATGGCGTAGAGCCTGAAATGTTCTGTCTGAAGTATTTGTCTTTGTAGATTTATAAATTGGACGATTGCTTTTTTTCTCTGTTGACTCAGATAGAGCTATTGCTGTTAATGTTTGATTTAATAATTCTGGTTTTTTATGTGTATAAAATTCGCCATAAGTAAAAAAACCACTTGTTGGTGCTAACTTTGCAAAAGGTTCTATCTCTTCTACTATACGATGAGGTAGAAAACGACGACGTGCCATACAGGAGTATATAAAAAAAGATTCAACATTGAGTTTTCCAAGTCTATGTAAAGGATTTGATAAAATTGCTTCAGCCTCACCTATACCCAAATAAACTTCTGTACCTTCTTCAATATTACCGGCAAAACTAAGACTCCCATCATCATACATTGCAGTAGCTGCCCGTGCTTTTTTAAAGCCTCTGCTCTCCAGAATAAGAGGAAACTCTATACCTGTTTCTGGTAATGAATTTGCAATATCTTCTCCTAAATATTTTTTATAAAATGCGACTGTAGTTAGATTATCAATAGTATAAACACGGTTTTTTTCTACTTTTGTAATTGTATGTTTTAAACCAATAGTTTGCCATCCAAAACTATAAAAATTATTGACTTGTAAAGTTTTAGAATTTAGTGCTACAACTACTGCTCCTTCATCATAGAGTTTGTTGTTTATGCCGACAAAACAGCGTTGAAATTTGGAATTGTCACCACTGAGACCACCTGCTACCATCAGCTTTGGATGAACAGAATAAATTCCATCTAATAATTCTTCGCCATTACATTTTAAACCATTAGCAAAAGCTATTAGTAACTTTGTATCTTTAGTAACTATTTTTTTTGCCAGTTTTGCACCTGTATTAAAACTATCTGGTGTATAGGCATAAGCAATTTCTAAATTTGTATCTATAAAAGTAGAAATAGAAATGACACTACTATATGTTAGAACATCGCTGTTAGCTATTTCTCCATCTGTTGATGAGCTAATAATGATACTATTTGGAAATGTCTGATTTAAAAAAGTTAAAATCTTATGTATTTCCTCTTCATCTTCCCCAGAAAATACCTGAATTAAAATGGAAGAACTACTATTGATTTGTTCTATTTTTTCATCTGAGATTAGCGTAGAAAAATCACTTTTTTTTACAGTATATACATTCGTAGTCATAAGTTCTTTTTATGCTGTGATGCGTTGCACATTCAATGTTTGAAGAAGGTTTAAATCATCTAATAAATCGTAGAGTCCACTATTTGCAATATAAAGTTCTACATTACATCCTGAACTAGTTAATTTACATAAATAGCCTATAACAGATGAAGTAATAGATATGGAATCAACAAGATGAATTTTTATATCACTAAATTCTTTCTTAATTGCATCAATTTCTTCTGTTATTACACGGTAATTAGAAATACTTTTTATATTACCAAATACTTTAATATGTCAAATTCTATTTTATTGTTAAATACTCTGTTAGCTATTTGTCTTAGTTTGTTTTTCATTTTGTTTTACCTCTTTGTTTGATTTGTATTGTTATAGCAACAAATACAGTTTTATTAAACTTCCTCAAATTTAGTTAATCTTCTACTGCTATCTCTTTTATTGCAG
>NZ_JALUKE010000123.1 GCF_027056685.1 Sulfurimonas sp. | reverse complement strand
GGGGTGGAGTTAAAGAGAGGGGGGGGGGACTGCGCTTGTGGTTTTATAGAATTTTGCGTAGTTCTGGACAGTCCTTCGGACAATGTCTGTGGTTCCGACGCTAATAAGGTAGAGTCCTCAGCGATCTTTCAGACAACGCTTGCAGTTCTATAGAATTTCGCGCAGTCCTCGACAGTCCTTCGGACAATGTCTGTGGTTCCGACGCTAAAAACGAGAAGAAATTCTCGTTTTTTTTACGCGTCTCACATCATACCTGGCATTCCGCCCATTTGTGGAGGCATTCCGCCCATGTCTGGTGCGGTAGTTTCTTCTTTTGGTATTTCATAGATTGCAGCTTCAGTTGTAAGTAGTAGGCTTGAAACTGATGTTGCGTTTGTAAGTGCTACACGCTCAACTTTTAGTGGGTCAATGATGCCCGCTTCAAACATATCTACATATTCACCAGTTGCAGCATCAAAACCAATAGTCTCACTTGTTGCATTTTCTATTGCATTTACTACTACACCTGTGTCAAATCCTGCATTTTCTGCTATTTGTTTTACAGGAGCTTTTACAGCACGAAGAATTATTTCTGCACCGATTTTTTGGTCACCTTCTAAATCATCAGTAGTAACTTTTGCAGCAGCACGAACAAGTGCAGCTCCACCACCGATGACAATTCCCTCTTCAACAGCGGCTTTTGTTGCAGAAAGTGCATCATCAACACGGTCTTTTTTCTCTTTCATTTCAGTTTCAGTTGCAGCACCAACTTTTATAACGGCTACACCACCACTCAGTTTTGCAAGACGCTCTTGAAGTTTTTCTTTGTCATATTCACTTGTAGTTGCTTCTATTTGTGTTTTGATTTCAGAAATTCTTGCTTTTACTGTATCTTCAGTTCCTGCACCGTTTACAATTACAGTGTTGTCTTTGTCGATTACTACACGAGAAGCTTGACCGAGCATAGCTATTTCAGCTGCTTCAAGTGTATGTCCTGTCTCTTCAGATATAACAGTACCAGCAGTTAAAATTGCGATGTCTTGAAGCATAGCTTTTCTTCTGTCACCAAACCCTGGAGCTTTTACAGCAGAAATGTTAAGTACACCACGGAGTTTGTTTACAACAAGAGTAGAAAGAGCTTCACCCTCAACATCTTCAGCAATGATAAGCAATGGACGATTTGTCTTTTGTACTTGCTCTAAAACTGGAAGTAAATCTTTGAGAGAGTTGATTTTACTATCTACTAAAAGAATCCAAGGATTTTCAATTTCAGCAGTCATTTTCTCTGTATTTGTAATAAAGTATGGACTCAAATAACCACGGTCAAATTGCATACCTTCAACTACATCAAGCTCATCAGCAATACCTTTTGCCTCTTCAACAGTAATAACACCATCTTGACCAACTTTTTCCATCGCTTCTGCTATCATATTACCAATTTCAGCATCAGAATTTGCAGAAATAGTTGCCACTTGTGCTATCTCATTTTTATCTTTGATTGCTTTAGAAGCAGATTTTAGATTTGCTTGTATAATCTCACATGCTTTGTCCATACCGCGTTTTACTTCAACAGGGTTTGCTCCTGCAGTAATGTTTCTAAGACCTTCACTAAAGATTGCATTTGCAAGAACAGTTGCTGTTGTAGTACCATCTCCTGCTTCATCAGCCGTATTTGATGCTACTTCTTTTACAAGTTGTGCACCCATATCTTCAAGTTTATCTTTTAATTCTACTTCACGAGCAACAGAAACACCATCTTTTGTAATGACAGGTGCACCGTAACTTTTTTGGATGAGTACATTACGACCACGAGGTCCCATTGTTACTTTTACTGCATCTGTAAGTTTTTCAACTCCGCGTGCCAATTGATTTCTAGCATTATCTGAAAAAATTATCTCTTTTGCCATATCTATTCTCCTAATTTATATCTATTTTATTACGCTATGATTCCAAAAACATCATCAGTATCTAGTACTATGTAAGTTTCACCATTAAGTACAACTTCATTTCCTGAGTATTTCCCAAAAAGCACTTCATCCCCATCTTTTACTTCAGTAACTTCTGAACTAACTGCTACAACTGTAGCACGAGAAGGTTTCTCTTTTGCATTATCTGGAATAATAATCCCCGAACTAGTAGTGTTAGTCTCTTCAACGCGTTTGACCAATACTCTTTTCCCTAAAGGTGTAAAATTCATTATATCTCCTTGCAAATATTATTAATTTATAGATTGAATAATACAGAAAAAAAGTAAAGATGTCAATAACTTTAGCCACTTTGACTAAACTAATCTTACATTTTTTTGTAAACTATTTTAAAATATATAAATTTACAAAAACTTTGAGTATTTTAGTAAAAATAAAGCTTGATATATGTATAATTCCACCCTCTTAAAAGATGTCAGGGTAGCTCAGCTGGTTAGAGCACTGGTCTCATAAGCCGGGGGTCGGGGGTTCAAGTCCCCCCTCTGACACCATTAGGTAGAATAAGTCCTCATCGGTGCTGAAGCACATCGATTGTGGTTCCAAAGCTAAAAAAGTAAAGCAGTTTACTTTTTTTAAACGCTTCTCATATTCCGGATTAGCTCAGCGGTAGAGTAGGTGACTGTTAATCACTTGGTCGCTGGTTCGAATCCAGCATCCGGAGCCACTTCTTTTTAAACCCCTAAATTATCGACTTTCCAACTGATTTATTTAGCCACTGTGCCCATATTGTGCCCAAGTGTGTCACTAAATATTTCCTAAAAAAGAGGCTCTTTTTACATTCTCCCTTTTTCTATACTTAGCGTACATCTGAAGTGTCATAGATGAATCACTATGCCCTAACATATTCGATACCCAAAGTATATCTTCTTTATTTTCTATCATTACAGTAGCAAATGTATGCCTCATCTGATAGATAGTTCTATACTCAATTTCACACTCTTTGAGTAATCTTTTCCACTTTGAATCTCTAATGCGTTTGATGTCATAGTAATGCTCATCATCTTTGTTTAAAAACACGTAGCTGTTATGTTTCCCAGTAAGTTTGTATTGCTCTTGTAAGTAGGGAACGAGATTATCTAGCATATCAATCGTTCTGATGGAACTTTTTGTTTTTGGCGTAGATATTACACCCATTTTAATAGCTTGTTTAATATGAATCTCTCTGTTTTTAAAATCCACATCTTCCCATCTAAGACCTATTATCTCTCCACTTCTCATACCAGTAAAAAAACCTAATGCCGTAAAAGCTTTCATCTCTCCTGTTGCAGTAGCAATGATTTTTTTCATCTCTTCTAAACTAAAAGCCTTGACATCTATCTTATCAAGTTTTGGAGTTTTGATTAAAGAGATAGGATTTTTATCTATTATCTCATCTCTTAGAGCGTCACTAAAGATTGTATTGAATGTCGCTCGTATATTTCTTACTCTTCGAGGTTTTAGCTTTTTAAGCAGAGCGTTTTGCCAAAGTTGTATATCTG
>NZ_JALUKE010000122.1:3050-10655 GCF_027056685.1 Sulfurimonas sp. | reverse complement strand
CCAACTGCTTGAAGTTCTTTAGGATTCAAATCTTTACAAACTTTTTTAGAGACAACAAATGCCTTTGCTTTGGCAACTGAATCAAAAGTTTTATCTATCTTTGTACACTTTTTTTCATAGATAATTGCACCCATTTGAGACATTTTATGCTGCTTTTTACCTATCATATGCGAATCTTTTGGAAAGTCTTCTTTCGCTGCCTCTATTGCAGCATTGAAATCAGTAACCTCTCCTCCAAATTTTGCTGCAAATTTACTTGCTGCGTTTAAGCTTGAGAAAGCATATTTACTTACCATACTCATAGTTCCTTTTTTAGAAGAACCAACAACAAAATAAGCTTTTTTTGCATCTATAAATTTCAATGTATCAGCAGCCACGACTTTGATGTCCTGAGGGTTTGCATGATTTTCATCTCTATCTTCTACAAGACAATGAAGAGAGCAGTATTGTTTCTCTTTGCCATTAACAGAAACTGCATAATTAGTTTTATAAAACATTACAAGATTCATACCACAAACATTACAAAACTGCTTCTGTTCGCCTGTTTGCAACAACTTAGCCTTTGAAGCTGGCACAGTTTGAAACATTGCTGCGTTTAGAAGAGTTACTAAACCAATTGTCAACAATCCCATAAAAGAGACTATAAATTTATTACGCATAACACTAACCTTAATTGAATTTATGAAGTATATTCTAAAAGTGTTACATAAATGTTAATTTAGTAAATGAAGCTCTAAAAACTTCACACTTCATATAATATTTTTTCATTATATATGAAAACAATTGACAATAACACTATAATTAATTATAATAATTCTATCTAATAACAATGGAGATTTAATGAATAAACTACTACTCTCAGGAGCACTTGCTGCACTCCTTACTTCAACGCTGATGGCTAAAGATGTCAGCACTTATGAATATGCTGCGTTTAAAAACAGCGACGCAGTAAAATCTGCCTTAACTACACAAGGATTTAAAGTCGTTGGTGAGTATAATGCCATGTCAAACCCTAACTACCATGTAATCGCATATACAAACGCAGCTATGCAACAAGAGGCATCAAAAGATGATGACAACAGTTTTGCAGCCGTGCAAAAAGTACTTATAGACAAAAAAGATAATACTTTGGTCTTTACAAATCCAGAATACTTTATGCGTGCATTTATCGAAGATAATTATACAGATGCAACTGCAAAAAGTATCAACTCTGCACTTGCGACTGCGTTTGGAAAGCTTACAGGTTCAGCTGATGCACTTGATGAAGATGACATCAAAGGGTATCATTTTATGATGGGTATGCCATACTATGAAGATATGCTAGAAGTAGCTAAGGGAAAAAACCTTTTAGAAAAGCTCAAGAAAAATGCAGGTAACAACATCATATTTGAAATAAAACTCAAAGAGGGAACACTTCTTGGTGTTGCTATGCCTACAAAGAACGGTGAAAAATCATATGTTTCAGATATAAAAGGTGAAAAAAACACAGCTTTTTTACCATATATGGTCTTTGTAGAGAATGATAAAGCAAAAATCATGCATCCAAAATACTACCTTGCACTCAGTTTTCCAAAACTCAGTATGGGGCAATTTATGAGTATCTCTTCTACTCCAGGAGATATTGAAGAGTATTTTGAGAATCTTTTCAAATAGATTCTCAAAAATCTAACTCACTCTCTATCTCTATTTGAGGAGAGTGTTGAGAGATAATGTTTGCTGCAATCCCACTTCCCAGATAAAGTTGCTCTTTTGCTTCATTTAAAACGGGGGTTGTTTTGTAGCCGCAACTTGGAGATTTTGACTTTAAAACTATGCGGTCAAATGCAGGATGCTTCTCTAAAAATCCTTCTATCTCCTCTTCTAAACGCAGCGTTACATCTACATCTGTCTCATCGGTGATAATGCGTAGTTTGTCACCTTTTTCTACTACATTTATACGCTCTCTAGGTGTTCCAAAGAGTGGTGCTTCAGGACAAAAAGGAATAATTTCATATTCATCCCCCAACGCCTCTATAACTGCGTTTATCTTCTTTGTTTTTCCATCATAACGACAGTACTCACCTAAAATACAGGCTGACACAAGGGCTTTTTTCTTCATTTTTAGCAAATCACTACAGATTTTATCTCTGTCATCTCTTCTATGGCAAAACGAGGACCTTCCCTCCCTACTCCTGAGAGTTTTACACCACCATAAGGCTGGATGTCAAAACGCAGTGTCGGCATATCGTTAATGACAATTCCACCTGCATCAAGCTCATCTATAGCACGGTTTGTGAGGTTCAAATCATTTGTAAAAATGGAAAATTGCAAGCCATATGGAGAGTCATTCATTCGCTCTACGGCATCATAAAAACTATCTACTTTTACAAGTGAAACTATCGGAGCAAAGACCTCTTCGCAAACTATTTTCATATCATCACGCACATTTGCCATTACACATGGGTAAAATGTTCTTCCCTCCAGACGCGGAAGCAGCAGAGGAATGGCTCCTTCTTCTATGGCAGACTCAACCCATGCCATCGCACGCGCACAAGACTCATCATCAATAAGCGGTCCCATAAAAGTATCATCATCATACGGTGAGCCAACTTTAAGTTTTTTTGTCGCTGCTGCCATTAGTTCGGCAAACTCATCATAAATCTCTTCTTGCACATAAATGCGTTGTAAAGATATGCAGACCTGCCCAGAGTTCACAAAAGCACCTAAGGCACATTTTGTCGCAGCATAAGCCAAATCTGCTGACTTTTCAATGAAAGTCGCTGCGTTTCCACCAAGCTCTAATCCTACTTTTTTGATGCCTGCATTTTTTGTAATGATATTTCCAACAGGAACACTTCCTGTAAAAGAGATAACGCGAGGAATATTGGAGCTAATAAGTGCAGAACCGACTTCCGCATCGCCATATACAACTGAAAGTGCATCAGGAATTGCATACTCACTCTCAATGAAAAGCTTCGCAAATTTGTACGCGGTAAGCGGTGCTTCGGGAGTTGGTTTGAGTACCACTGCATTTCCTGCTACAAGTGCAGGACCGAGTTTATGCGCTACAAGATTGAGTGGAAAGTTAAAAGGGGTAATAGCTACCACGACACCTGCAGGTTCACGGCGAAAAAATGCCATTGTCTTCTTGCCAGAAGCATATGCATCAGTATTTATAGTCTCACCTGACATCGTTCGCATCGTCTCAGCAGAGAGTGTAAGTGTCTCAATGCAACGCTCCACTTCCACGCGAGAAAATGTTATGGGTTTACCCACCTCATCAGTAATAGTACGAGCTATATCTTCTTTATTTTCACGCAGTTTTTGCGCTACATCAAGTATCCATGAACAGCGTTGTGCAAGCGTTGATTTTTTTGCGAATTTTGCAGCATCTTGTGCAATTTGTAAAGCTTTTTTAGCATCCTCTGCATCACACATAGGAGCAGTGGAAACCACCTCCCCACTATATGGAGAGAGTCTCTCACTTACCTGTTCTTTTGAAGCTGCGTTTGAGCCGAAAAATATTTTTGCGTTATGCATTGTAAACTCCCATATCTTTAGCATTAATGCTTTAGTTGTATGAGAAGATTATAGCATCTATTTTATAATTTCAAACTTTGTATTTGCTTCTATTTCAGCTCTCTCTTCTTCTGTAAGTTTAGAAAGATCAGCTTCATCTAAAAGTTCCATCGTCGGTATTTTAATCGCTATGATAATAAGTGCAATACCAAATACGAAAACAAACCAAGAAGCATGAGCTCCCATAGTGTTAAGCAGTGTCTCTTTCCCATAGCTTTTACCCATTAAAGGTTCAAAAAACGAGTCATAATATTTTGTAAATACATACGCACCCAATATACCACCAATAGCACCCACTAAAACATCTATACGCCCTTCAGCAATAGAAATAGGACCTGTTCCTGGACATTTCCCAAGAATTGCCATAGAAGCACCAAATAATATACCACCAACAATAAGACCAGAGAGTATCATCGGCTTAATGTGGTACGAAGCATAACCGAGTTTTACCTCAAAGAAGAGACCAATAGCTGCAATTCCAATTGCTAAAAAGAGCATTTTTGGAACAGTTGTATCTTTAAGCATTGCAAAACCAGCAATCTTTTCAAATTTATCAACACGCGTATATTGAATAATCCCTCCAAAAAGAATCCCAATTAAAAAGACAACAGCAACAGAGCCATGCCCTTCATTTGCAACAATAGTAAACATATTCATCATACGGTCAAATAAGCCCATTATTGTTCTCCTTTATAAAAGAATTTTCCAGTGACAATAAGAGAGATAAGCACTACCCCACCAAATATCATACTACTAAACGCAGTCTGACTCATACCTGAGAGGAAGTGTCCCGATGTACATCCTCCTGCAAGTCTAGCGCCAATAATTAAGAAAAATCCTGCTACAAAACTCCATACTAAACGAGAAACGACAGAACTATTTTTATATGCTTTCCATGCGGTTGGCATTACACTAAAACGAAAAGATTTTGTAACAAATACAGCTGTTAAAAAACCACCAAACAGAGCGCCAAGAAGCATAACACCTTCCCATGCACCAGGATTTCTTACATGTTGTAAGTAAACATAATCTTTCGGGTCCATATTAAACAGAACCCCTGCAAAGTATGGAACATATGTAGATGCTCCAAGAGGTCTATTGCCTCCAAAAATAGAGAAGGTAAAAAGTAGCAACAGTGCCATCAATATACCACCTAACCACCACGGCAATCTTCTTTTCATAAGTAATCCTTATAATAATTTACGGACGCCATTATACTATAAATCTGATAACAAAGAGTCATAATCTCATATTTTTTTCCTATTTTGTTCTTACACAACGAGTTTTTCTTGTCGTATCTTTAGATGCAGACGATATTGTTCCATAGCGTCCATTCAAATAATACGCCTTTGTTGTGTCACTCATATCTGTCGTAGATGACCAAAACTCTTCACCAAATGATGTTGCTGTAAAAAGTGTGTTTGTACTATTTGGGTATCCCTCTTGGTTCACATCACTTGAATGTTTTATGCTATGTCCTGCTGTTCTTGCGAGCTCATTAATATTTGGCATTCTCCAGTCATTATGTCCACCAAGCACCAAATCTTCACAAAGGTTAATAGCAGTTGCCCACTCACCATCTAAGGTAACATTGACATCATCCTCCCACTTCAAAGAGTTTTTATAGTCAATCACGACATCAGCAACTTTCTCCATTTCAGGCGCATCTTCTGCAGGCTCACTTACCGTGCGCACACACATATGCATTTTGTCATTTGCTTCATTAGATGTTACTGTTGATTTTGGCATTACGACATAGAGATATTCATCACTATTATAACTGCTTGACTCCAGCGTTTTTGTCACTGTCCAGTACCCTGTACTTGAAGTGGAAATATTTTCAAAGCCATCTACTCCAGAGCCTTGAAAATTAAAAAGGGACATCATCTCTCGCGCACTCGGAGCTCTCCAGTCTGATTTTGAGTTGAAAGTCAATGCACTACAAACCGCGTAGCTTGATTGAGTACGTCTTGCATCATTGGTATCACTTGCACCATCATCTTCGACTTAATTAAAAAAAACGGGGGTTTGAAAATTCATCTTTTTTGATAATTCACCAAATAATAATCAACTAAATTTAGCTTCAAGCTTTTACTTAATCCACGATGCAAACTAATCATATTTTTCATGTGCGAGAACACATCACCTTCCAGTGCATTTGTAGTGTTTGAAATTGATAGATGTTTATAGTTTTTATATGTAAAAAGATAAGGCAAGTTTGTTCTCAAGCTTCTGTAAGCTGATCTAATTCTTGGATGAGTATAATGAAGCTTTCCAGTAGTTGAAGATATTGATTTCTCTTCTAAAAAATCTTAATATTTTTCATACCACTCATCCAACTTTTGAGTGAAATTTTTCTCTGTAATTTGAGTAAGTCTTGAAACTATTTTCTTGAGATCTTTACCAGCTTCAAGTTTAGGTCTCAGCGTGATATATCTCTGAACTATCTTTTTCTGATGGAAGTGGCACATTTATATTGGAATATCTTTAAAAGCCTTATATAAGCCTCTCTTGCCATCAAGAGTAACACTTTGAATAGTATAGCCTCTGTCTAATAGCTCATCTTTGAGATATTTATAATCCTTTACTAATTCACTCTCAATGTGCTTCCAAATTAGTATCTCTTTGGACTCATTATCTTTAAAAACCAATGTGCCTAATTTGTCTTTTCTTTTTCCATAAAAAGTAGCATCACAAATAAGATTTACTGGTCTTGGATTGTGAACTTTACATTCAACAATATACTCATCTCTTTGCTTCATTATCTAAGGAATTGATTTGCTATATTTAGCTGATAATTGTTTGAGAGTTTGGCGATGCAAAAAGTACTCTTCAAATATAATTTTATGGAGTTGTTCTAGTCGCCTTTTGTGTTGAAATTTACACTTACAATCTTTGCATAAATATCTCTGGATACTTCTTCTTTTTCCTATTTTAATAATATTTTTTAAAGAGCATTTTGGGCATATTTTAGAGCTTTTTTATAATCCATTATAGAAATACCTTGGTTTCTTACCAATATACCGAAGTTTATAAAGGTTTTCAAACCCCCGTTTTTTTAATTAAGTCTAATCCATCAACAAAGCCTTTTATCATAAAGTTTCCTAAAAAAGCACCATACTATGTAGTTAAGTGGGTTAGCTCAACTACAAATATAGAACCAGAATTTGGTGAAGTAATTTACTTGTAATCAATATTTGAACCAAGATTGTTTTTTATTTTTTAAAAGAGCTAAGTACCTAACCATATATAAAGTGGGTAGTTTAAAGACATTAGCACAGTACTACTAATGTCTTCACAAGTTTTTTAATAAGATTTTGATACTGCTTGTATATTGACAAATTTGTCACTTACTCCTCGACTATCACCTGCATCGTTAAAATTGTCCCAAATAATAAGTTCTCCTTTACTATTTAATGCTGCAAATAATTGGACAGTATGAAATACCTCCTTTATATCTGTAAGCTTATTGATTAAACTATTAGAATGGTTCATCATTATATAGTTTCCATTTATAAAATTATAAACTCCGCCCCAAGTTACTACTGTTCCATCGTTTTTAAGAGCTACAAATGCCTGATCCTTATTGGAGTATATAGTTTTTATATCTGTAAGCTGGTCACTGACACTACTACTATCTCCTCCATAGTTACTATCTCCCCAAGTCACAACACTGCCATCATTTTTTAGAGCAGCAAATGCACCATAGGTTGAGTAAATAGTTTTTATATCTGTAAGCTGGTCACTGACACTACTACTATCACCTCCATGGTTACTATCTCCCCAAGTTACAACACTACCATTATTTTTGAGAGCTACAAAGGCACCTACACTAGAATAAATAGTTTTTATATCTGTAAGTTGGTCACTGACGCTACTACTATCACCTCCATCGTCACTATTGCCCCAAGTCACAACACTACCATTATTTTTGAGAACTGCAAAAGCACTTCCATTAGAATAAACAGTTTTTACCTCTTTAATTTGTGTTCCTGCTTGATAATTACTCCATGATATAATAGTTCCATCATTTTTGAGAGCTGCAAA
>NZ_JALUKE010000122.1:0-2950 GCF_027056685.1 Sulfurimonas sp. | reverse complement strand
TCCCCAAGTCACAACACTGCCATCATTTTTTAGAGCAGCAAATGCACCATAGGTTGAGTAAATAGTTTTTATATCTGTAAGTTGGTCACTGACACCACTACTATCTCCTCCATAGTTACTATCTCCCCAAGTTACGACAGTGCTATCATTTTTTAGAGCGGCAAAAGCATAACTATTAGAGTATATAGCTTTGACATCTGTAAGCTGGTCACTGACACTACTACTATCACCTCCGTATCGATAATCTCCCCATGTTACAACAGTGCCATTATCATTTAAAACAGCAAAAGCATAGGGGTTTGAATACATGCCAGGATATTTACCAGGATAACTCAATGTCTGTTGAAGAGGATCATATATATCAGTTACAGTTAGATTAAAATCTCCTACAAACTCATCTCCATAAGAGGCTGAGAGTGATTTAATATCTATTAGTTTGTCACTTACAGAGCTACTGTCTCCTCCATAATAACTATCTCCCCATGCTACAACAGTTCCATCTTCTTTAAGAGCTGCAAATGCATATTGTGAAGCATATATTTTTTGGACATTTGTAAGTTGTGTATCAACACCTGCTGTGCTACCGCCATGCTGACTATTTCCCCATGTAACAACTCTTCCGTTACTTTTTATGGCAGCAAAAGATTCTCTATTGGAATAGATTGCTTTTATATTTTTAAGAATACCAGGTGTACTAATAGTATGATTTTCATAATCAACACCTCCCCATGCTATAACAATACCATCAGATTTTAAAGCTGCAAAAGCATATCCACTTGCAACTATTCCTTGAATATGTATTAATTGTGTATGTACACTACTGCTATCTCCTCCATAGTTACTATTTCCCCAAGTAACAACTGTACCATCATTTTTTAGAGCAGCAAATGCACCATAGGTTGAGTAAATAGTTTTTACATCTGTAAGTTGCTCACTTACACTACTACTATTAGTACCTCCCCAAGTTACAACTGTGCCATTATTTTTAAGAGCTGCAAAGGCTCCACCATTAGAGTAAATACTTTTCACATCTGTAAGTAGGTCACTTACATTACTACTGTCACCTCCAATGTCACTTTCTCCCCAAGTCACAACTGTACCATCATTTTTGAGTGCTGCAAAAGCACCACTTGTAGAGTATAAAGCTTTTATATTTGTAAGTTGGTCACTCACACTACTACTGTCAGCCCCAGAAGCACTATCTCCCCAAGTAACAACTGTACCATCATTTTTGAGAGCTGCAAAAGCTAGATAAGTTGAATATATTGCTTTAACATTTATAAGCTGACCACTAACACTACTACTATCTTCACCAGAACTATTCCTCCCCCAAGTAACAAGGCTACCATCATTTTTTAAGGCAGCAAAGCCATATTGTGTAGAGTAAATAGCTTTGACATTTATAAGTTCTGTGTTGAGATTATTGCTATATCCTCCTGTATCACTATCTCCCCAAGTAACAACTGTTCCATCATTTTTCAGAGCTGCAAAAGCTTTTTCATTTGCAAACATTCCTGGATATTTTCCAACATAAGAGATATGTTGTTGGAGAGGGTTACTACTCTGATGTGTTGTATTGTTGTCTGTTACATTTGTAGTCGATCCACTCTTTGCCTCGATCTGTAAACTATTTGTAGTTAAGACATCTTCATAAGAATTTAACTCTGATGCGTTTAGGGTGATGCCAAGGGTTGCGTTATCATCAAAATCAGTTCCGTCAAACGCAAGTGTCACATCTGCATGTGTTGTATCGCTGTATGTAACAGTGTCAATATTCACACCAGCCGGTGCGCCTACAAGTCTAAAGTTTGCACTCTCCAAAGCCGTATCTGCAAACTCTAAAGTGTTTGAGAGAGCAATGTGAATCACCGCTCCATCTAGGTTATTCTCATTTAAATCCGTATCTGAAGAGAGCTCTGCTTTTATAGCATGAAAACCCCCTCCAACTCTACTGATAATCACAACATCATCAAGATAGCCATCTGCTTTGACAAGCAAAGAACCATGAGACTCGTACGGTGTATGAAGTGCAACATTTGTTGACTGTGCAGTTTGCAGACGAATGTTATTGTCTGCAGTGATTGTGTAGTCATTTACACCAAGTACTACATACTCAGCATTTGCTCCTGCTTTATAGAGCACATTTGTAATGTCATTTTTCCAAGTATCATCTGCACTAAATGCAAAGTCCACATAGTCAGTAGCGAGTCCATAACCATACTCTGGTTCACTTATGCTTGGAGGTGTTGCCGCTGAACTCGTCGTACTTGTAATGTTCTCATACGCATTTGTCACAAGCACTGCCCCACCGTTAGATACCAAGGTACTGTTTGCATAATCTCCACGCGCAACTTCAAAGCCCGATAATGAAGCACTGTAACCTAAGTTGTCATTATCATTGAGACGAGACTCATACGCTGAATATGCAGAGCTGTCTTCATTTGAGACAAAACTTTTTCTGCCTGCGACTATAACATTTCTTGCTTTATTGTTAAAGCCCGTAAAATTGACAGCGACATTACCACCGCTGATACCTGCTGAGGCATTCTCTATTTTTACTCTTGCATTGAGGGCATTACCCTCACCTCGTGCATAGCTGTAAAGCCTCACACTTGAGCCTATCACAGCGAGATTACCGCCAAGTGCAACACCCGAACCGAAGTGGTCTGAGAGCGTTGTACTGTCATCAACAGTTACGACAACAGGGGCTGAGAGCGTACCATCTTTATAGAGATAGTAATTTGCAAAACCTGCACCTAGTTCCTCTTTTGTATCTGTCGTATTTGTTGCAGCGTCATAATCTGGAAGTACATAACTTCCAACAAGAATAAATGAAGTGTTCTCTTCATTTGTACCTATAAAACCATGTGTAATGGCTACATCATGACCAAAACCATCAAAAGGTTTTCCATTATCTCTTGTTATGGTCTCTACTAAAGTGAAGTTGTCA
>NZ_JALUKE010000121.1 GCF_027056685.1 Sulfurimonas sp. | reverse complement strand
GCTAAAGCAAGAAGAGCATATTTTGCTTTATCTTTTAGTCCAACTCTCTCAATTATGAAATAAGCCACATATACTGCACCAATTGCCATGGCAGGAATAGCATACACAGTAAATCTAAGACCACCAATATATGCAAAAAATCCAATTCCAATCAATGGAATAAAAAGTAAAAACTCTTTTTTCTTAAATACGAGGAGTATATAACCTGCTAGTGCAATTATAAAACTAACAACAGAACCCGAAATTCTATTTGCAAAAGTGTCAAAAGGAATTTTTCCTGCCTCTCGAATTGTTTGAGCAACATCATAAAAGTGAAGAATCCCTGCATCTGTACCTGTTTTTGTATACCAGCCAATTTTAGACATAATGAGTGCATAACCATCTCCTGCTAATATAAATAGAAGCACAGATGCAATAGCAATGTAAAGAGGATTTTTATCTTTTCTAACTATCTCCTGCTTTGACACAAAGTAAAACGCAACAAGTAGTGCCAGCTTTAACAATAACATAATTTTAATAAGAGCAATACTCATAAATACCAAAGAGAGATAGAACTGTTTTTTGTCTTTCACAAATAAAAGCCCATAAACAATGAATGTAACAAAAATAGCACTAATTGCCGCATACCCTTGAGGATAAAAAACAACATAAAATGCAGTAATAATAGAAGCAATAAGCATCGTCAATAATTTATCATCTTTGACAAATTTCATCACATAATATAAAATAAAGACAGGGAAAACTAGAGCAAACATATCTGTATCAAAATACCCTGTCATAGTACGATTATAAAAACTCCATGTGATTGAAGCTAAAAGTGCAGCCAAAAAGCCAACAAAAGTAAGTTTATAGAGTCGCATAATTAGAATGATAGGAATAACGATAAGACTCGATACAAATGCAGGCATATAGAGAATGATAGTATCAAGTGAAAATGGTAAAAATTTTGTAAGATAGTAAACACTATATACCGTTCCAGGATATGTATCTATCGCCGTTTGCAGGAGTTGATTGTCGGGGTTTGTTCCATAAAGCAGATGTTTTACAACCGTTGCAAAGTAATACCCATCATTTGTATTTATCATCAACTGACCATGCCAATGAAATGGCGCATATCCACTAAACTGATACACCCAAATATATCTACATGCTACACTAAAAACATATGCAAACAGCATATAAAAATAGACATCATATTTTTTAAAAATTTCGTTCATTCTATTACTTCTCCATTAATTTTTGATACTTTAGTGCAAGTTTATCATAAGTAAAATGCTCTAAGATATATGCCTTTGCATTTTTACCAAGTTTTTCTCTTTTGTTACCCATTTTGTAGAGTTTTTCAACTCCATCAGCAATTGCCTCCGGATTTTCAGCTTCAACGCTAATTCCACACTCAGCAGTTCTAACAATATTATTTTCACCCGAATCAATAGCATAAAGCACAGGCTTCGCACTATACATATAATCATAAAGCTTATTTGGTGAAACTCCATACTTAAAAAGATTCTCTTTTTTAAGTCCAATATAACAGACATCAAAAAGAGACAACATACTTTGCACCTGTTGTTTGGGAATTGATTCTATAAACAGTAGATTATCAAAGTTTCCATACTCCAAGAGCAAGTTCTCTTTTTCCTGCCCATCTCCAACTATGATAAAAAGTATATCTTTCTTATTTTGTAAAATTTTGGCAGCTTCGCAAAAACTATCGAGTGCATTTGCAACTCCTACAGTACCCGTATAACCTACAATAAATTTATCTTGTGGAATTTTTTGCTTCATTTGATAATCTAATGGTTCGATATTATTCAATTCATCCAAATCGACACCATTACTAATCCATGTGAAATCTCTTTGAACACTCACATCATGTCTCATGTGCTCACCATAATTTTGAAGATTTGAGACTATGTAGTCAGATTTTTCAAGTGCAAATTTTTCAAACCAAGCCATAAAACGGATAAATGGATGCGTAGGAGAAAAACCACCCAACTCTATAAGACTGAGTGGCCAAATGTCTTTTACCTCATAAATCAATTTTGCTTTATATATTTTTGAAAGTATCCACGCCGGTAAAATAGGAAATGGTGCCATAGGTGAGACTATGATAACATCTGGTTTTTTCAAAAAAAATGGCAAGAAAAAAACTTTAAACATAAAAAGAAACCATTTGAGTACCCTGCGTTTATCATGTGACTCACCATAATCAAAAGTCTTTAGCCACAGATAATCTACACCGTCAATGTTTTCTCTTTTTTCTTTTGGAAGATTTTTAAAAAGATGGGAGTATGAAGAGCTTACAACTGTAACTTTATCACCCAGTTTTACAAGCTCTTTTCCTAAATAGTAATGCCGAAACTCCATTCCATGATAGGGAGAGCCTGCATACTCGTTAATAATCCAGATATTTTTAGAGTTCATATGCTAATAATTCACTTATAATCTTTTGGCTAGCCCTACCACAACCATAAAGGTCTAACTCTTTAGATGTAAACGCAGTGTTTGTCTGGTATGCGTTGAGTATCTTCTCGTAATCAGCTCCAACAAGGGTATTGAAGCCATTCTCAACTAGTTCTACCCATTCTGTCTCATCTCTGAGTGTTATGCATTGTTTTTGGAAGAAGTATGCCTCTTTTTGGAGTCCTCCGCTATCTGTCATTACAAGAGAGCAGTTGTCTATAAGCCATACCATTTCTAAGTATCCTACAGGGTCAATGATTGTCAAGTTTTTTGTATCTATTTGCAGTTCACTGAGTATCTTTTTTGTTCTTGGGTGTAGTGGTAAAATGACTTGTTTTTCTTTTGCTATTTCATTCAGTGCTTTGAAGATGTTTTTTAATCTTTGCTTATCATCTGTATTTTCGGCTCTATGGATTGTACAGAGTATAAAGTTGTCTTGCGTATCACAAGATGGTTTTTGTGCTAGATTTTTATAAAAGATAGCTCCATCTTGCATAACATCGCCAGACTTTACTACTTTTGCATCAAGGTTATCATAGCCTTCATTTTTCAGGTTCTCTACTGCTGTATCTGTTGGGCAAAAAAGTATTTGACTGACTCTATCGGTGAGTATTCTGTTTACCTCTTCTGGCATTTTCATATTAAAGCTTCTAAGCCCTGCTTCAATGTGTGCTAGTTTTATATGCAGTTTACTTGCAACTATTGCACCTGCAAGAGTTGAGTTGGTATCACCATAGACCATTACCCAGTCAGGTTTCTCATTTGTGCATACTTCTTCTATCTTCTCTATCATCTGTCCTGTCATAGCACCGTGGCTTTTGCCACCAATGCCAAGGAAGTAATCAGGCTTAGAAATCTTCATCTCATCAAAGAAGATATCACTCATATTTGCATCGTAGTGTTGTCCTGTATGGACTATTATCTCTTGGATTTCACTGCGTTTAGCTATTTCACGGCTTACACTTCCTGCTTTTATGAACTGAGGTCTTGCGCCTAGTATTGTTAGGATTTTCATATCTCTTTCAACC
>NZ_JALUKE010000120.1:2573-3519 GCF_027056685.1 Sulfurimonas sp. | reverse complement strand
CCTATGAGAAGATATATCCAAAACTTTTTAAGCCGTTTGCAAAAATGCCGAAGTTTTTACAGGCACACATTCGTTACCCTACAGACTTGTTCAATATTCAGGTGAAAATTTACAATGCCTACCATATGACGGATCCAAAAGTCTTTTATAATCAAGAAGATTATTGGCAAATACCAAATGTCATTTATCAAGGTGGACAGCAAAAGATGGTGCCGTATTACATCATTATGCGTTTACCAAAAATGAAAAGTGAAGAGTATATTTTGATGCTGCCGCTGAATCCTTCTAAAAAGGACAATATGGTAGCGTGGATGTGTGCACGATGTGATATGCCTCATTATGGAGACTTGATAGTCTATACCCTCCCTAAAGAGAAGCTCATTTACGGACCTATGCAAATAGAAGCGAGAATCAACCAAAAACCGGAGATCTCAGCCGAACTTACCCTTTGGGGGCAAGAAGGCTCACGCGTCATAAAAGGGAATCAGCTTGTCATTCCTATTAAAAACTCTTTTCTTTATGTAGAACCTGTCTATCTGCAGTCTGAGCAGGGGCAGATTCCCGAGCTTAAAAGAGTGATTGTGGTCTTTAAAGATAAAATTGCAATGCGAAGAACGTTAGATGAAGCACTTCAAGCTATCTTTCATATTGCAACAGTTAAAAATGAATCGCTAAAAGTACCTGCTATGCGAGGAAGTAAAGAGGCCCTCAAACACTACAATAAGGCGCTGCAATTCTTGCAGCAAGGTAATTGGGTAGACTTTGGAAAAGAGATGCAAGAGCTGCAATCGACTCTTTCCAAAATGTCGCAAAAAGAGTGAGATGATTAAACATGCATCGTGATATAATAATAAAAATACATTTTGAGGTTAATTATGAATGAAAATATGACCGGACTTACACAAGAAGAAGTTCAAGAGAGACTGAAAAAATATGGTTATAACGA
>NZ_JALUKE010000120.1:0-2563 GCF_027056685.1 Sulfurimonas sp. | reverse complement strand
GTCCTATTCCTTGGATGATTGAAATTGCAGCAGTTCTTTCAGCAATAGCACATAGGTGGGAAGATTTTTCCGTTATTATGCTTATGCTTTTAGTAAATGCCTTTGTTGACTTTTATCAGGAGTCAAAAGCACTGAATGCCATTTCTGTACTGAAGAAAAAGTTAGCTCGAAAAGCACTTGTACTGCGTGAAGGTGAATGGAAAAGTATAGACGCTAAAGAGGTCGTTCCTGATGATATTATTAAAATAAAAATCGGTGATGTTGTCTCTGCTGACTGTACTCTTCTTGGTGGTGGAGATTTTTTACAGGTTGATCAATCTGCATTAACTGGAGAATCTCTTCCTGTAAATAAACAAGTAGGTGAAACACTCTATGCAAATGCAATTATAAAACAGGGTGAGATGATTGCAAAAGTAACGGCTACAGCACTTAACACCTATTTTGGAAAAACTGTAGGACTTGTTGCAAAGGCGGAAAAAGAGGAGAATGGACACTTTCAAAAAATGGTTATAAAAGTTGGAGATTTCCTTATTTTCATGACGATTTTTCTTATTGCCATCATTATTTGGCATGGTGTCTCAAAAGGAGAACCGCTTTTAGATTTACTCATATTTGCACTCATTTTGACTATTTCGGCTATTCCAGTTGCTATGCCAGCAGTTTTGACCGTTACTATGGCTCTTGGTGCGAGAGTTTTAGCATCGAAAGAGGCTATTGTCACCAAACTCTCTGCCATTGAAGAAGCAGCAGGTATGGACATACTCTGTTCAGACAAGACAGGAACGCTCACACAAAATAAAATGAGTCTCGCTGAACCTTATCTATCTAGTAATTACACTGAAGATCAGCTGCTTTTATACGCTGCATATGCGAGTAAAAAAGAGAATGAAGACCCAATAGAAAAACCTATATTTGATTATTTAAATGAACATCAACTCAACAGTAAACTTACAGCGAAAACGATGAAAAAATTTATACCTTTTGATCCTGTAAGTAAAAAGACTGAAGGTATTTTTACTGATGACATGATTTATACAAAAGGTGCTCCTCAAGTTATTATTGAATTATGTGATGAAAAAGAGTTTGATAAGAAAGAGGCATACAAGGAGGTAGACTCTTTTGCACAAAAAGGTTTTAGGGCCTTGGGTGTCGGATATAAAAAAGAGGGTGAAGATACATACCATTTTGTAGGACTTGTTCCTCTCTTTGATCCTCCTCGTGAAGATTCAAAAGAGGCAATAGCAGAATCAAATGCAAAAGGTGTCTCTGTTAAGATGGTTACAGGCGATAATATCGCAGTTGCAAAATATATAGCTGGCATTTTAGAGATTGGTCAAGATATAGAAGACATCAAAGAACTCAAAGGTCAAAGTACGCAAGAGTATATTTTTCTCTCAGAACTTATCTCTCGTTCTATTCTAAAAACAGTGCAAACTGGTATTGATGAAGAGACTCTCAATAAAGAAGTAACAGCTATTGTAAACAATGTACAAAAAGAACTAGATTCACAGCCACTTCCTGCAGGAAGTGTTAAACAACATGAATCTGAAATAGTACAAATCATAGAAAAAGCTAATGGATTTGCACAAGTATTTCCAGAAGATAAATACTTTATAGTAGATAAACTACAAAAAGCAGATCATATTGTTGGTATGACGGGTGATGGTGTAAATGATGCGCCGGCACTTAAAAAAGCGGACTGTGGTATTGCGGTAAGTGGTGCTACTGATGCAGCACGTGCGGCAGCTGATATTGTGTTAATGGCTCCGGGACTACGTGTTATTGTCGATGCAATCGAGCAAGCACGCATAGTTTTTGAGCGAATGAAAAGTTATGTTGTTTATAGAATTGCGGAGACAGTACGTATTTTAATATTTATGACACTCTCTATTGTGGTTTTTGACTTTTATCCTATTACGGCTATTATGATTATTCTTTTAGCACTCCTCAATGACATCCCTATTATGACGATTGCTTATGACAATACAAAAGTTGAAGAAAAACCTGTACGCTGGAATATGAAAAGTGTATTTGTCCTTTCAACATGGCTTGGTGTTGCTGGAGTACTCAGTTCTTTTACTATTTTTTATATTGTTATGATTTACCTGAAATCACACCCTGATTCTGCAATGTTTTTACCAGAGATACCGTCATGGGTCAATATGAAAGATGACAAATCTTTTCTTGGATTTGTACAGACACTTTTCTTTGTAAAACTTATCATTGCAGGACACTATACAATTTTTAATACTCGTATAGCAGATTGGTTCTTTAAAAAACCATACCCATCATGGCCACTTGTAACGGCTTCACTCTTTACTGCACTTCTTGGAACTGCTATAGGTCTTTACAGTTTTGGTCTTATTCCTCGTATTAACTGGCAATGGGCACTCTTTTTATGGGGCTATGTCACAATATGGTTTGTCTTTAATGACATAGTAAAAATGGGTGTTATAAAATACTACAAAAAACGATATGGCGAAGAGGCACTATAGATGAAAAAAACAAAAAGAGCAACACAACTTCCATGGGAAAAACCAAAGTTAGAGTCAGAAGAACCAAA
>NZ_JALUKE010000119.1 GCF_027056685.1 Sulfurimonas sp. | reverse complement strand
TGGAAGAGGAGTTTTATGCACTCTCCGGACAGACTTTTGCCCTTGGCGCATTGCCGCGACTGCTGTGGCTAAAAAATAACCGACCTGACATTTATGAAAAAGTGGCAAAGATCTCTATGATAGGCGATTGGATACTTGCGAAATTGTGCGGCGTGATAGCGAGTGACCCAAGCAATGGCGGGACAACAGGCGTATTTTCTCTCTCTAAACGCAGCTGGGTAAGTGAGATGGCAAGAAAGGTTGGACTTAAAGATGACATTTTTCCTGAAGTGTTGGAAGTGGGTACACCTATGGCAAAGGTAAGCCAAAAAGCTGCACAGGAGAGTGGGCTCTCTCAAAATACTCTTGTTGTGATGGGTGGCGGCGATGTGCAGCTTGGCTCTGCAGGACTTGGTGTAGTCGAAGCGGGGCAGGTGGCAGTGCTTGGCGGCTCATTTTGGCAGCAGGTAGTAAACATTCCCTCTCAAACGCAGCCCCCGTCAGATATGAGCGTGCGGGTAAATCCTCATGTCATAAGAGGACTCTCTCAGGCTGAGGGCATTACCTTTTTTAGTGGACTTGTGATGCGCTGGTTTCGTGATGCTTTTTGTGATCTTGAAAAAGAAGAAGCCGCTAAACGCAGCTGTGATGTTTATGAGATACTTGAAGAAAAAGCAGCAGCAGTTCCTGTGGGTTCATACGAAATACTTCCGATATTTTCCGATGTGATGCGTTACTCAAAGTGGTACCACGCGGCACCGAGCTTTTTAAACCTCTCCCTAAACGCAGCAGAGTGTAACCGTGCTTCAATGTTTCGTAGTCTGGAAGAAAACGCAGCCATAGTCTCAAGCCTCAACTTAGAAAAAGTAGAAGCTTTTACGGGTATGAAAATAGAGAGCATCGTTTTTGCAGGTGGAGCAAGCAAAGGTGCTTTGTGGTCACAGATACTCAGTGATGTAAGCGGGTACAGTGTGAAAATTCCAAAAGTAAAAGAAGCAACGGCACTTGGTGCTGCCATGGCTGCGGGAGTTGGGTGTGGTGTTTATGAGAGCCTTGTAAACGCAGCAAAAGAGTTGGTGGTATGGGAAAAAACATATACCCCTAACTTGGACAATAAAAAGATATATGACAGATTAAAAATTAAGTGGCAAAAGGCTTATGAAGCACAATTAAAGTTGGTTGATGATAATATCACGACTTCAATGTGGAAAGCTCCCGGACTATAAGGTAAAAAATGAAAAACAGAATAAATTTTGAAGATGCGTTAAAACTTTATGAAAAAGATATATTTGAACTTGGCACTTTAGCGGATGCAAAGCGTCAAGAACTTCACGGTAAAAAGACCTACTTTAACATCAATCGTCACATCAACCCTACGAATATTTGTGCGGATGTATGTAAATTTTGTGCTTACTCAGCAAATAGAAAAAATCCAAATCCCTACACGATGAGTCATGAAGAGATTTTAAAAATCGTAAAAGAGGTGGATTCTCACGGTGCAAAAGAGATACACATTGTCTCTGCGCATAATCCTAATGTACCTATTGAGTGGTACCTTGGAATATTTAAGAAGATAAAAGAGGCGTATCCTCATTTGCATATAAAAGCACTGACCGCTGCTGAGGTGGATTTTCTCTCTCGTCATCATGGTCTAAGCTATGATGAGGTGCTTGACTTGATGGTGGAAAATGGTGTGGACTCCATGCCCGGTGGTGGTGCCGAGATATTTGATGAGAAGGTGCGTGACTTTATCTGTAAAGGCAAAGTGACCTCCGATCAATGGTTTGAAATACACAGAAAGTGGCATGAACGCGGCAAAAAATCAAATGTGACGATGCTCTTTGGACATATAGAGTCGCGTGAGAATCGCATAGATCATATGATGCGCATTCGTGATTTGCAAGATAAAACGGGCGGGTTTAACTGCTTTATTCCTCTTGTCTATCAGACAGAAAATAATTACCTTAAAATTGACAAACCTGTCACTGCAAATGAGATTTTAAAAACAATGGCAATTTCACGACTAGTACTCGATAATGTACCAAACTTAAAAGCCTACTGGGTAACTTCTACTGTAAACCTTGCACTTGTCGCTCAGGAGTTTGGTGCAAATGACCTTGATGGGACAATAGAAAAAGAGTCCATAAACTCCGCAGCAGGTGCAAAGAGTGCCAATGGTGTACAGCTTGAGGATTTTACAGCACTCATTCGCAACAGCGGGTTTATTCCTGTGGAGCGTGACAGTCTGTACAATGAAATAAAGGTCTGGTAGTTGGAGATAACTCTTGTTATCCCAACCTATAACCGTTATGAACTTTTAAGGCGGGCACTTGCTTCGGTGTTTGCTCAAACGCAGCAAGTTGATGAGATCATTGTTGTTGATGATGGCTCGACTGATGACACCGTACAAATTACAAAAGATTTCCCCTCCATTACTTACATTCATCAGGAAAATCGCGGTGTTTCAGCTGCAAGAAATGCAGGCATTCAAAAAGCAAAAAATGAGTGGATAGCTTTTTTGGACTCTGATGATGAGTGGCATCCGCAAAAGATTGAAGAGCAAACGCAGTTTCATTCAAATAATAGTGATATTGTGATGAGCTATACCGATGAGCGCTGGATTAGAGATGATAAAGAGGTAAAAGTTCCTAAAAAGTATGCGAAAGTTGGTGGGGAGATATTTCAGGCGTGTCTCTCTCACTGCATCATCGCTCCCTCTGCTGTGCTTATGCATAAATCTTTGTTTGAGGAGTATGGATACTTTGATGAAGAGTTGGAGGTGTGTGAAGATTATGACCTGTGGCTTCGCACTGCGTTTAGCGAAAAAATCGGACTTGTCAATAAAAAACTCATCACAAAATATGCAGGACATCCTGAGCAGTTGAGCTTTAAACACTGGGGAATGGATAGATTTCGAACACAGGCTTTGGAAAAGCTTTTACAAAATTGCCAAGATGAAGTAAAGTGTGAAAGAATACGACAAGAGCTACTTAAAAAGTATGCGCTTTTACTTAAAGGTGCCAGAAAATATGATAAAATGGCAGATATTAAATTTTATGAAAAAAGAGTTGAGAACTTACAATGACCTATGAACACAATTTTAACCCCACAATTTCCGATAAAGATGTTTTTACACAAATAGTAAAAGAAAAAGAGGATATAGGCTACTATAACCTCCCTTTTCAAGACACTACTGCGTTTAAAGAGTATGCCAAAGAGGTGAAACAGACAAATGTCGTTGTCATTGGAATTGGCGGGAGTAGTTTGGGTACATATGCCATATACAAATATCTCAAACACTCACGAGATTTGCATAAAAAGCTCTTTTTTCTTGAGACGACTGACCCTATTGACATCAAATCAAAGTTAGAGAATATTGACCTTGAAGATACACTTTTTGTGGTCATTTCAAAGTCAGGAACGACTGTTGAAACGGTCTCTATCTTTAAGTACATCAATTCTCTTGTGACTTGTGATGCATCAAATACTGTGGTCATCACAGAGTATGACTCAAAACTCAATGCCTATGCAAAAATACATAGAATGAAGCGTTTTGAGATACCTAAAAATGTAGGTGGGCGTTTCTCTGTATTCTCTGCTGTCGGGCTGCTTCCTTTGGCAATTGTCGGCATAGATATTGATGAACTGCTTCGAGGTGCACAAGAGACGCATAATGACTTTTTTGGTGGTATGTGGAGTGAGAGTAAAAAGCTTGAAACGAACCAAAGACTGCTGAAAAAAGCGAGATTTTTAGTAGAGTATAAAAACAGTTTTAACATAAATGTCGTTTTCTCTTACTCTTCAAGACTTGAGGGCTTTAACAAGTGGTACATTCAACTCTGGGGTGAGAGCCTTGGGAAAATTGACATCAACAACACGCATCAAGGACTTACTCCTGTGGGAATTATAGGGCCAATAGACCAGCACTCATTTTTACAGCTCATCATACAAGGGCGACGAGATAAAACTGTAACTGTCATAAAAGTAGAGAACTTTGACAATGACCTGAAAATTCCTGCAGTGACTCTTGATGGACTAGAAGAGCTTGACTACTTGAACAATTTAGAATTTTCTTCACTTATAAAATCACAAGCAGATGCGACCATAGAGTCCATAAACGCAGTGGGTGACATTCCATGTGATGTCATAAGCATAGATGGAGTTTGTGAGAGCTCTATTGCAAGTTTGATGTATGAGTATGAGTTGCTTACATCTTTAGTTGGAAAATTTATGTATATAAATACATACGATCAACCAGGGGTTGAAAGTGGGAAGATTATTTTGAAGAAGAATCTTGGGAATAAAATATAATTTTATATTTGTAGAGGTCATAACATTGGATGTTAAAAGCTAGTTGTAATTTTATTAGTTGTATAATTCGTAGAATAGAATAGAAGGAAAAAAATGCTTAACAATAAAACAGTATTAATTACAGGTGGAACGGGTTCATTTGGAAAAAAATTTATAGAAACGATTTTGACTCGTTACCCTAAAGTCAAAAAGATAATTATTTATTCTCGTGATGAATTAAAACAATCTTTAATTAAGCAAAAGTATCCTAGCTTTGATTTTCCCCAGTTACGTTTTTTTATTGGTGATGTGAGAGATAAAGAGCGTTTAGTTCAGGCTTGTGAAGGTGTTGATGTCATTATTCATGCAGCAGCTATTAAACAAGTAGATACTGCTGAATATAATCCTACAGAGTGCATTAGAACAAATGTTGATGGTGCTGAAAATGTTATATATGCGGCATTAAATTGTGGTGTACAAGATGTTGTGGCTTTATCAACGGATAAGGCATGTGCCCCTATTAATCTTTATGGGGCTACAAAGTTAGCATCAGATAAACTTTTTGCCGCTGCTAATAATATTAGGGGCTCAAAAGATATTCGTTTTAGTGTTGTTCGTTATGGTAATGTAATGGGCTCTCGTGGTAGTGTTATTCCCTTTTTTATTGATAAACGCGAAGAAGGTGCTTTGCCCGTTACACACAAAGATATGACACGCTTTAATATTTCTCTTCAAGATGGAGTGAATTTAGTGATGTTTGCACTTGATAATCATTTGGGAGGAGAAATATTTATTCCTAAAATTCCTTCTTATAAAATTGTAGATGTTGCAACAGCTGTTTGTCCAACATGTGAAATTAAAGAGGTAGGTATTAGACCAGGTGAAAAATTGCATGAAGAGATGATTACAGATACAGATTCTTTAAATACCATTGATCTTGGTCCTTATTATGCAATTCTTCCATCTGTTTCATATACTTACAGTGAAGAAGATTATATGAAACATCATAAGGCTAAAAAAGTTCCATTTGGATTTAAATATAATTCCGGAACGAATGATGAATGGGAAACAGTTGAGGGCTTGCGTCAATTGATTGTTGAACATGTAGATTCTACTTTTAAGGTTTAATGTGATTCCTTACGGTAAACAATTTATTATTCAGGAAGATATTGATGCAGTTATTGTAACACTTGAATCAGATTATTTGACTACTGGTCCAAAAGTTAAAGCTTTTGAAGAAGCTCTTGGTAAGTATTGTGAAGTAAAGTATTGTGTAGCTGTGTCAAATGGCACAGCTGCTCTACATTTGGCTTCTCTTGTTTTACTTAACAAAGGCGATAAGGTTCTTACAACACCTAA
Organism: Sulfurimonas sp.; assembly: GCF_027056685.1. GTDB lineage: Bacteria > Campylobacterota > Campylobacteria > Campylobacterales > Sulfurimonadaceae > Sulfurimonas. The sequence continues at coordinate 5,258 of NZ_JALUKE010000119.1, read as the reverse complement.
CTCATTTTTAGCAACTTCCAATGCCATTCTTTATGCTGGTGCAAAACCCATTTTTGTTGATATAGCTGAAGATGGAAATATAGATTTGGACCTATGTGAAAAAGAACTACAAAAAGATCCCACTATCAAAGCAGTTTATTCTGTTGCATTTAGTGGACACATGGTTGAGCAACAAAAATTAAAATATCTTAGAGAGACATATAATGTCATTATTCTAGAAGATTGTGCGCATGCCATTGGTGCAAAAGATGCTGATATTAAAGCAGCATCTTGCACCAATAGTGATGTTTCTATACTCTCATTTCATCCTGTTAAACATATGACAACTGGTGAAGGTGGTGCTATCACTACCAATTCAAAAAAAATATATGAAAAATTATTAATTCTGCGTAATCATGGTATGGTAAAAACAGAAGAAATGAAACCATGGGAATATGAAATGCGGGAACTTGGATTTAACTACCGTATAACAGATATGCAGTGTGCTCTTGGCTTGTCTCAATTAAAGAGATTAGATAATTTTATTGATAGACGCATTGCTATAGCCCAAAAGTATGATAAAGCGTTTTTGGGTACTATTGTTAAGCCTCTGTATATGTATGATGGAAAATCATCCTATCATCTTTATGTTGTAAAAGTAGATTTTACAAAGACATTTCTTTCGAAAGTTGATCTTTTTAATATATTAAGAGAAAAGGGTATAGGTATTCAATTACATTATATGCCTATAAATAAACAGCCATATTACAAAAATTTGGGTTATGGAAAAGAATATACACCAGTTATGGATAATTATTATGAAGAGTGTTTTTCTTTACCCATGTATCCAAAAATGACAGTTCAAGAACAAACTTATGTTATTAAGACGTTGTTTGAGGTGTTAAGTTAATGCAAAAAGATGCAGTTGCTATTATTCCTGCTCGTGGTGGGAGTAAAAGAATACCAAAAAAAAATATAAAAGATTTTTTTGGTAAACCTCTTATTGCTTACAGTATAGAAGTTGCACTCGCTTCCAAGCTTTTTGAAAAAGTTATAGTAACGACAGATGATGAAGCAATAGCAAAAATAGCAAAAGAATATGGAGCAGAAGTTCCTTTTCTCCGCCCTAAAGAACTTGCAGATGATTTTACAGGGACACAAGATGTTATAAATCATACTATATCTTATCTTGAAAATCAAGGAGAAAGTTATAAGTATATTTGTACCATTTATGCAACAGCACCACTTTTAGACAAAGAGTATTTGATTCAAGGTTATGAAAAACTTAAAAATAGTAATGCTGTTCATGCTTTTAGTGCAACGACAATGCCTTTCCCAATTCAGCGAACCTTTAAACTCACTACAGACGGTCGATGTGAAATGTTTACGCCAGAGTATTATTTGACAAGAAGTCAGGACTTAGAAGAAGCTTATCAAGATGCAGGGCAGTTTTACTGGACAAATAGAAAATTAGAAAAAAATTCTAATAGTAAGGTGCTATTTAGCGATATTAGCATTCCAATCATTCTTCCACGACATTTAGTTCAAGATATTGATACTTTTGAAGATTGGCAACGAATAGAAAAGCTTTATGCATTACACAATAAAAATATCTATGACAAATGGAGTACTCTTAAGCAAAAACTTGAAAAAAGAAAAGAGTTGCAGTTTAATGAACGAGAAATACTTTTCATATCTATGGGACAAAATATAGGTTTTGAACAGTATGGCAAAGGAGAAGAGTTTTTGCGACCTGTTGTAGTTGTAAAAAAATTTAGCAAACATCTTTTCTTGGGAATTCCATTAAGCAGTAAAACCAAAAATGGTTTTTTCTTTCACACTATTTGTTTTAAAGGGCGTGAAAATTCAGCACTTTTATTGCAATCAAAAACATTTGATGCTAAAAGAATTAAATATAGACTGGCAAAATTAAGTGAAAATGAGTTTAAAAAGTTAGTAGAAAAATTTTGTGAAGTGGTAACCCCTACTCCAAACGGAAAGGGGAGCGCCTAATGGCGAATTTCAAGATGGATTATAGCACAAAACAGAAAAATAAGCAAACTATTCTTTTTAGAGCAGATTCCTCATCAACAATAGGTATCGGTCACATCATGAGAGATTTAGTTTTAGCGCAACGAGATTTTAAAGATGATAATATTGTTTTTGCCACACAGGACTTCAAGGGAAATATAAATCACAAGATAGTTGAAGCAGGTTATAAAATAGAATTATTACACTCAAATGATATCGAAGAGTTTATTTCAGTAGTGCAGAAGTACGAAGCTGATTTAGTCGTTATAGATCATTATCAAATAGATTATAAATATGAGCAAACATTAAAAGAAAGAGTCAATGTGAAAATTTTAGTCTTTGATGATACTTATGAAAAGCACTATTGCGATATTTTGCTAAATCATAACCTTTATGCTGATCCAAAAAAATATGAAGGGTTAGTATCTAAACAGTGTGAGTTAAGATGTGGAAGCAAATATACACTTCTAAGAGATGAATTTATTATTGAAAAAGCAAAAGGCAGACAAAACAGCAACAACCCTGAAAATCTTAATGTCTTTATAGCCATGGGTGGCGCTGATCACAGCAACTTAAATACTAAGATCTTAGATGTTTTGAAAAACTTTCCAAATATTCATGCTCATGTTGTTACAACTATGGCTAACCAACATTTAGAAGAGTTAAAAAAATACATTGAGAATAAAAGAGATATAACTTTACACATCAATACAGATAAAATAGCATTACTAATGAACAGAGCGGACTTTGCTATTGTAACACCAAGTGTTACCGTGAATGAAATTGTCCATATGGGTATTCCTTTTATTTCTATAAAAACAGCAGAAAACCAGAATGAGATGTATCAGTACTTAGATCAACATCACTACTCTATACTAGAAAAGTTTGATGCGGCTGATCTGCTTAAAAAAATAGCAGTGATAACTTCTAACGAGATTGAACTAGTCAATTTTACAGACCTCTCTTTAAATGAGAAAAAAATGATTTTAGAGTGGCGAAATCATTCAAGCATTCGTCAATGGATGTTTACTAGTGAGTGTATTAGCTTGCAAAATCATTTGAAGTACATTGACACTTTAAACACTAGAGATGACAGGTCATACTTTTTAATCAAAAGAATTTCTCAGTCTATTGGTGTTATAGACTTTACCAATATAGATCATCGTAACAAGACAACAGAATTTGGACTTTATGCAAATCCTGCTTTAAGAGGTGTTGGTAATCAGTTGATGGAATCTGTAATTGATTATGCATTCAACACTTTAGACATTAAGAAGTTAATCGCAGAAGTTTTTGAGGAGAATTATGCAGCTATTAAACTCTATAAGCGATATGATTTTAAAACAGTAATGACAAAACAAATAAACAACAAAAATATCATCTGTATGGAGTTAGACAATGAAAATAGGTAATTTTGATCTAAAGAGTGACGGTGTCTTCATTATCGCAGAGCTATCTGCTAACCATGGTGGAAAGATTGAGATAGCTAAAGAGACTATTAAAGCAGCAAAAGAGATCGGTGCTAATGCCATAAAACTTCAAACTTACACAGCAGACACATTGACGTTAGACTCTGACAAAGATGACTTTGTCATCAAAGGGGGAACCCTTTGGGATGACAGAAAGCTATATGACCTTTATAAAGAAGCCTACCTCCCTTGGGAATGGCACGAAGAGTTGTTCAGATACGCAAGAGAAATAGGTATAGACATTTTCTCTTCTCCTTTTGACAAAACAGCCGTTGATTTTCTGGAACAGTTTGAACCATCAGCTTATAAAATAGCATCATTTGAGATCACCGACTACGAACTTATCCGTTACACTGCTGCTAAAGACAGACCTATCATAATTTCAACAGGAATAGCGACTATAGATGAGATTCAGGATGCAGTAGACATTTGTAGAGCTGAAGGTAACAATGATATTGTCCTGCTAAAATGTACATCAGCTTATCCTGCCGCACTAGAAGATGCAAACCTTTTAACCATTCCAAATTTAGCAGAGACCTTTGGTGTTGTCAGTGGTTTTTCAGACCATACACTCGGAACAACGGCACCTATCGTTGCGACGACATTAGGTGCAAAAGTTATTGAAAAGCATTTCATCTTAGATAAGTCTATAGGTGGTGCCGATGCAGACTTTTCTTTGGACAAGCAAGAGTTTTCCGAGATGATAAAAGCTGTTAGAGATGCAGAAAAACTTCTTGGTAAAGTTGACTATAGTATGACTGAGAAAAAGAAAAAGAGCAGACAGTTCTCCCGTAGTCTTTATGTCGCTGAAGATATAAAAGAAGGTGAAGTGATCACTGAAAAAAATGTTCGCTCTGTTAGACCTGGGTATGGACTTCATCCTAAATATTGGAATACAATTATTGGTAAAAAAGCAACAAAAAATATTGAAAAAGGTAGCGCTATTCAAATGGATATGTTTACTTGATTACTAAATTTTTGTCATCATCCATTGTAAATTTAGGTTTGCGTGGTTTGTCTATGCTTGCTAAGTTTCTGTTGATTATTTATATTGGAAAGTTTCTAAGTGTTTCAGAATTGGGTGAATATGGTCTGTTTGTAACGACAGTTACTATTTCAATCTATTTTTTAGGCTTAGATTTTTATACATATAATACAAGAGAGATATTAGCAAAAGAAAAAGAAGCAAGATTACCATTAATACGCGATCAATTTGTATTTCATCTTTTGGTTTATGTTATTGTCTTACCTCTTCTTTTGAGTATATTTTTATTTGGTATAATTGAGACAAAGTTTATAGTCTATTTTTATCTTATTCTTGTTTTTGAGCATTTAGCGCAAGAATTATATAGACTATATACAACGCTCCAAAAACCAATATTTGCAAATTTTTTGTTATTTTTAAGAACAGGTTTGTGGGTTTATGTTATCATTGCTGTCTGGTATGTTAATATAGATGGTCTAAAAAATCTTACAACTGTTTGGATTGGCTGGATAGTAGGCTCTTTTGTTTCAATAATAGTTGGTGTAGTGAGCTTAAATAAAGAGTATGATTTTAAAGGATTAGCTGAAAAGATTGATTGGGTTTGGATAAAAAATGGACTGAAAGTAAGTATGCCTTTTTTTGTAGCAACCTTGGCGTATAAAGTTATAGAGTTTTCGGATCGATATATGATAGATTATTATATGACAAAGGCTGATGTTGGTATTTATACTTTTTTTGGGAGTATTGCGAATACTATTAATATTGTTGTATTTACATTAGTTATTATGATATAT
>NZ_JALUKE010000118.1 GCF_027056685.1 Sulfurimonas sp. | reverse complement strand
TAAACATTCTTTGCTCCTTTTGGATAATCAAACTCTTTTGCCTTTGTATTGACTAGAACAAATTGCTCTGTTGATTGACCATAATAGATGCCCATTTGCTTTAGTTTTAGAGGTACGCTACTAACAGGTGGAATGTCTTTGACTATAAGATTTGGCATACCATTTGCGTCTATTTCATTTACCGGATTCATAACAATTCCGTATCCATGCGTATAAATAAGATGCTTATTGACCCATGTCTGCGCTCTGTATGGTATCTCTGAGGCTGGAAGTTCTCTTGCTCCAAGAGCTACTTCTGTGTAGTTTTTAAAATGGTAACGGTCTACTTCTATATTTTTAAAATCATAATAGAGGCGAATCTCTTGAAGCTGTTTATAGGTTTGTATCAGTGGTCTTCTATCCCATAAGCGAATATTTTTGATTGTGTTATGATTTTGCAAAATATCTTGGTAGCTTGCATTGTTGTCTGCTGCAAAAGGTTTGACTTGAATTTTATTCAGACCATAAGCTTTTGTGGTAAATTTTATATTGTTCGCAATGAAAGGTGTCTCTTTTTGTAGTTCGGTTGGTTTAACAATGTACTCTTCAACAAGAGAGGGATATATCCAAACAAATCCAATGAGGACAAGAAACCAAAGAATCAGTGCCCCAACAACAACTTGCATCTTTTTATAGAGTGGATAAAAAAACAGAAGAAGCGTAACAATGGCTGTCATGACAATGATAGTCTTGTACGCAGGAATTTGGGCATAGACATCCATATAAGAGGGTCCATATGCAACACCATTGGAAGAGTAAAGGATATTGTAGAGTTCTATAATATAATAAGCACAGATACCGAGCGCAAAAAATGCACCTAAAAGCAAGAAATGTCTCTTAGCTTTTGTCTCAATTTGCAATCTATTGTTTTGGTAGTTAAAAATATTGTGTATATAATAGAAAAACCCAACGAAAAAAGTAGTCAAAACGAGCATTGTAAAATACCAGTTGAGTACAATTTGATAAACAGGAAGAGTAAATAGGTAAAAGCTTACATCTTTACCTAAAATAGGCTCTTGTAGATGAAAAGAGGTGGGGTGGAGAAATTTTAAAAAATCAATCCAATATTCAGCTGCAGAAGAACCCATAATAAGCCCAAACAATACAACTATGCTACCCCATGCCAAAATAGAGAATTTTTTATTGCCTAGAAATGAAAGCTTCTGCCGTAAATCATTATCAAGAAAAGGAGTAGTGCTTTGATGCTCTTCATGTTTATGATACGCATAATAGAGATTAAGCCCAGCGAACAAAACAAAAATAAAAAAGAAGAGAACAAAAGAGGAGATTTGTGCCAAAATATCAGTATCAAAGACCGAGCTGTATCCTAAGTTTTTAAACCACAACCAGTCCCCATAATATCCTACAAATAGGCTAAATAGAGAAATAAATACTATCAATAAGGCTAATGCAATAACTCTCTTTATAGTTTTGTTCATAATTGTCCAGCAATATAATCCGCAACTTCTAATATTCTTTGAGAATATCCATACTCATTATCATACCATGCCATAACTTTTACCATTTTATTTCCGACTACTGCAGTTGAGAGTCCATCGACAATGCAAGAGTGACGATTGTTGATAATGTCAGAAGAGACTATCTCTTCAGTTGTAAATTCCAAGATTCCCCGCAACTCATTCTCTGAAGCTTTTTTAAATGTTGCGTTGAGTGTTTCTTTTGTAACATCTTTGTTTAAAAGTGCCACAACTTCTGTGATAGCTCCATCAGGAACAGGTACACGAAGTGCCATAGCTTCCATTTTACCCTCTAATGCGGGAATAACTTCCACAGTAGCAATCGCTGCACCCGTTGTTGTAGGGATGATGTTTACAGCCGATGCACGACCGCGTCTGCGTTTTTTTGCACGCTTATCAACTGTGACTTGTGAAGAGGTGTATGCATGTGTTGTTGTAATCATTGCATTTTCTACGCCATAATTTTCTTCTAGCACTTTCATAACAGGAGCAAGTGAGTTGGTAGTACAAGAGGCATTTGAGATGATATGATGTTTAGCATTGTCATACTCTTTTTCATTGACACCCTTAACTATTGTAAGGTCAACATTTTTTCCTGGTGCAGAGATAATAACTTTTTTTGCACCCGCTGTGATGTGTTGCTGTGCCAAAGTACCATCAGTAAAACGCCCAGTACACTCTAAAACGATGTCGATGCCAAGCTCTTTCCATGGGAGTTCAAGAGGATTATGACTACTTACGATGGTAATCTCATGTCCATCGACTATGAGTTTGTTCTCCTGCGTTTGAATGTCAAAATTGGCTCTGCCATGTATAGAATCATATTTTAAAAGATAAGCAGCATCTTCAACACTCGAAGTATTTGCTGCAACTATTTCACAATTTTTTGGTAAATTGTTAATGTAATGTCTAAGTACCTGATTTCCGATACGCCCAAGTCCATTTATAGCTATACGCTTTTTCATAATTTTTTCCTTGTAAAACAGTATTTAACTTCCAAAAATTATACTCCCTATAAAGTAAATAATATGTTACTTAAGTGACATTAATTTTATAAATCTATATATTTGGCACAACGCTCTTTTAATTTTTCAAGGTTATTGACTATTATTGTGGCTCTTTTGTCTAAAATAATACCCTCTCTTTTAAGTTCTTGCAGGTCTCTTGTTACAATGGAGCGTACACTGCCTATCATCTCTGAAAGTGTCTCATGGGAAAGTTTTTTTGTTATTTTTGAAGAACTGTTTTCCTGCTCTTTGATTGCATGTTTGAGTAGAAGATTTGCAAGGCGTGTTTTTGTATCATAAAAGACGAGTGAGCGAGAGAACTCTTCCATCTCTCGAAATTTTTTGGCAAGACATTGTAAAAGATTTGTATTGAGTTGTGGATATTTCTCAATCCATGAGCGAATATAATGTGCTTCAATTTTTAGTAGCATACAGCTGTCAAGCGCTATATAGTCTATCATATTTTCTTTTTTATCAACGACTGGTACAATGTCAAATACCTCATACTCACCAAGTAAAAAAGGTGTAATACTCCTTGCATTTTCTGGATTAAGATATGATGTCTTTAAATTTCCTTCTATAATTACATAGAAGTATTTGAGTGTCTTTTCACTGTCAATGGTGGCTGATTTTTGTAAGCTTATTTGTTGAAAATGGGGCGCTGCCATCTCAAAAAAAGCATCATCCATCTGTGAAAAGAAAAATGTCTTTTTTAACTTATGAATAATCTTTTCATTTTTTTTCTTTTGCATTTTTTATCAGCCTTTTTGTGTTTTTAGAACTACTTTTTATTATATCTAAGGCATTTGAAATTTATTCTTTAAAATCTCTTTTCCCATCTCAACACCTGGCTGATCGTAGGTATTTACTTCAAGTATGATACCGCACAAAGATGTTAAAAGTTCATAGTATAAGATGAGTCTGCCGACATTTTTTTCATTTAAAGAGTCAAATGTGATTTTATCGACATTTATTCCAACATGTGATAAACTCTCTTTCGTTGCTTCACATTCGCCATCTATGAGTTCATTAAAACTAAAGCCGTTTATAT
>NZ_JALUKE010000117.1 GCF_027056685.1 Sulfurimonas sp. | reverse complement strand
CGGGTGGAAGAATAAAATGAAATATACACGCTATAGATATGCTGAGTGATGAGATAACTCCACAGTACATTACACACATTGATTTTCACAATGCCAAAGAGTATTTTTTTAACGATGTATTTGAAGATTTCGAAGATTTACTCATCTTAAGCGGTGCTTCTCGTGCAAACTCTAGCCAATTTATAACGAATGATAAAAAACTTCTCAAATTAGGTTATTTTCAAAATATAACTATAGTCGCACCTTAAAACGAACCAACCTTTCGCCACTCTATTCTATACTTTCTTAAGAAATATAAATAACAGGAGAAAGAGATGTAAGTACGATTACTAATTGGCGATGTAGGTTAAAGTCTGTAGCATAAAAAAATTGCTACTTAAAGTTACTGACACAAAATTTTAAACGCCCTCACCCAAGATGAAATGATGAAAATGCTACTAGATATTAAGGCTTAATCAGCATACTATATTCTACAGAGATGCTCACACTTTTGTTTGGCTTTACAATTTTAAAGTCATCCAGAGCATTTGCACTCTCTATACATACAAATTTTTTATATCCCTCTTTTTGCATCCCGTTCATTTTGGCACATTTTTCTATCCAAGGGTTCCATACAATGACAGAGTTTGAGTTGCAAGCTTCAATATGTATTTTTTTATCGCTATCTTCTAAGACTATCAAAGAAGAGCTCTCCTTATAAATCCTATCTACCTCTTTATCTATTTTTATACTGCCTTCTTGCACTACTTCTTTATCTATTAAAGTATCTATATAGTGTCTATTTTCAAGCCCAAAAATTTGCACATCTGTAATCTTAGAAACTTTAAAATAAGTATGAAAAGCCTCTGTTAATAAAAACTCTTTTTCATCGCTATTTGTCGTTTTCATCTCAATTTTTAAGGTTTCTGATATGTAGAAGAGAATATCTAACTCAAAAGCATAGTCCCAGATTTTACGGCTCTCTTTTGAGCTTTTCAACTTCATATGAACAGTTGTTAACATATTGCTTTCTTCACTAACTGATACAAGTTCAAAGAGAAAAATTCTTGCAAAACCATGCTGTGGCAGGGAAGTATCAAGGTTTCCAAAACGAGGCCAGCAGATAGGAATACCACCTCGAATTGCACTGCCATTGTCAAAAGCACTCTCACTGCTTAACCATAAAAGTTCTTCATCACTGCGTTTAAAAGAGAATATATGCGCTCCTTGCAGAGCAATTTTTGCACTAGCAGCACTATTTTTTATCTCAATATATTCAAATCCATTTTCTAATTTTTTCATTTCAAACATTAGCTACTCCAACTACTCATTTTATGCCATTTGACTCCATACATAAAAATTACAAAGTAACAAAGTAATCCCAATAAATAAGCACTCTGCATATCTGAAAGCATTTGTGCCACTTTACCAAAAGCAAGAGGTATCACTGCTCCACCTGCTATTGCCATAATGAGTAAAGCACTCCCCTTTGCTGTATGTTGTTTTAAATCTTTTAAAGCTAGAGGCCAGATGGTGGGCCAAACAAGAGCATTAGCAAGTCCAAGAAGTGCTACAAAAACAACAGAGTCTGGAATATTTGCAATAATATTTGCCTCTGTAGTTGAGCTAAACGCAACACAAAATAGAAGTGCCATGCCAACAATAGAAGAGCCAACAAGAGCCTTTTGCTGTGATAAAAAACGAGGAATTAAAAAGATACCAAGCAGATACCCAACAACCATAAAACTCATCGTATAAGAAGTAAGTGCTGTTGCATCTGCTACACCCAGACTTTGCCCATACAAACCAATAGTATCTCCAGCTATCACTTCTATGCCAACATAAAAGAAGAGTGCTACAGCACCTAATACAACGCGAGGAAAGGCCAAAATATTGGAGTTATCATAAGGGTCGATGTCAAACTCCAACTCAGGCAGAGATGAAAAAAGTACAAATAGCATCAAAACAAATAAGATTCCTGCCATTATAGTGTAAGGAATTATAAGCTCCTTTGCCAGCTGATGTAAATCTGGATTCGCTGCGTTTAAAGATGTGTGTAAATCAGAAAAGATAAACGCAGTAAAAACCAAAGGAGCTAAAACCCCTGCTGTTTTGTTAATAAGTCCCATAATACTTATGCGAGTCGCAGCAGATTCTATTGGACCTATGAGAACTATGTAAGGGTTTGAAGCAGTTTGCAAGATAGTTAGTCCAGTTCCTAGCGTAAAAAGTGCGACTAAGAAGAAGACAAATTCTCTGCTAAACGCAGCAGGTATGAAAAGTAAAGCACCAACACTCATCATAAAAAGTCCAAGAGCCATACCTTTTTTGTATCCTGTCCTCTCAAGCAGACTAGCCATAGGAAAAGCCATCACTGTATAAGCAATATAAAAGGCAAAAGTTACAAACAAGGCCTCAAAATCATTCAAATCACAAATCACTTTTAAAAATGGAATAAGCGAGCCGTTAAGCCATGTAACAAATCCAAAAATAAAAAAGAGAACTCCTATGATAATCATAGGAATTAGTGATGACCTTTTAGCCATTCTTTAAATACTCAAGATATTTGGCAACAGCATCTTCATCATTTGTCTGGCTCAAAACTACATCTGCTTTTTCTCTTAGACCCTCTTGCGCATTTGCGACGGCTACAGAAGTATTTGCCAGCTCAAACATACCTATGTCATTCAAATTATCGCCAAAAACAGTAAGCTTGCCTAAATCAAATCCAACAGCTTCACTAACACTTTTTATGCCATGTGATTTATCTGCATCTTTATGTAAAATTGTCAAAAAGTAGCACCCCATATAAGCTTCTGGAGCTAAAACATACTTCAATTCATCTCCAAAAATTATTCTAAGATTTTGCTCTAAAGCCTGCAGTAACATCTCTTCTGCCATATAAACAATTTTAAAATTATTCTCCATGGCACGCAAATCATCAAAGGCTTCAGTATACTCATCGCCAACATAGCGTGTTATAATTTCACTCTGATAACTATTTAGAGTTGTAGAGTAGGAGAAGGCTTCATTAAGCTCATCATCTACCAAAGAGAGCACAAAAGGGTAAATTCCCAACCTTGAACCTTCTTCTATAATGGCATCACCAAACTCTTTGTTTATGAACTTTGTATCTATGATTTTTTTATCTTTTGTAGCGATAAGTGCACCATCAAGGAGTATCATAGGAGCATTTACCTCTACTCCTTTTAAAAACTGCTGCGTTTTTTTATATGTTCTTGCTGTGGCAATAGATAAAATCGACTCTGGAGCATACGAGTTCCAAATTTTTTTAGTATAATCACTAATAGATAAGTCTGTACGCAAAAATGTGTGGTCTAAATCTGTTATATATATGTTTTTCATAAGCGTAGTATAGCAAAAAGGTGGAAATGGTTTTGAGACGAGCAATAGTTACCGGTGCAAGCAGCGGAATAGGCAAAGCAATAACAAACAGACTGTTAGTACTTGGTTACTCTGTTATAGGCATTAGCAGAAGTGTAGCAGCAGGTGATTTTCAGGGGAAAAATTTTCAAGCGCTGCAGTGCAATCTCGCTGATTCAAACGCAATCATAAAACTCTGTGAACTCTTAAAAAAAGAGGATATAAGCATACTTGTAAACGCAGCAGGTTTTGGAAAATTTGAACCACATGAAGAACTTGGCGTTGCGACAATAACACAAATGACATCTCTAAACCTTACAGCACCAATGCTACTTACAAACGCAACACTACGCTCACTCAAACAAAACAGTGGTTACCTCATCAACATCAATTCCATAGAAGCCCTGCGTGCAAGTAAATTTGCCGCCGTTTATTCTGCTACAAAAGCAGGTTTGCGAGCTTTTGGCGATGCACTCTTTGAAGAGACTCGAAAAAGCACTCTAAGCATTACAAATATTAACCCAGATATGACACAAAGTAACTTTTACGACACACTGCGTTTCGATGTGAGTGATAAAGAAAATGAAAAACTACTTAGCGAAGATGTTGCCGATGCAGTAGAGCATATTTTAACTATGCGAAAAGGTGCTGTAGTTAGCGAATATACCATAAGAAGTTTACAGTTTGGTATAAAGAAGAAAAAAGCTACAAAGTAATGTCAAATTTTGCAGTTTTGTTTGCAGTTGTTGCATTTAAAAAATCAATATTTTTTTTCATCTGAAGCATAGAAGAAGCTGTCTCATCTTTAAGAGTTTGAACAATCTTTTGTGCCTCTTGAAGAAGATAGAGTGCTTCTTCTATCTCCTTAGCATCTTCCAATGCAGGAATATCATCTAAAAGTACATCAAGTGATTTTGTATCTTTTTGTATTACTGCAATTTTTAGCTTTTTAAGCCACATTCGTAGTTTCTCTCCAAGCCTCTAAAAGCCCTTTAAAAACATTGGTGACTTCATCAATTTTTGCAATATTACCATCGAGAGAAGCTTCCATAAGAAGTTGTATTTCATAATTGTACAAACCTTCTAAATACTTTGCAATAGTACCATCCTGCTTCATATCTAAAATAGCTACCAATTCCGTAACAATTGCTACAGAACGATTAAGCCAATAAATCTTTTTTTCAATATTTTTATCTTTTATTGCTTTCTTTGCTTGTGCATTAAAACGAAGTACACCCTCATATAACATCTCAATCAATTTTGATGGAGATTCAATTCCAACACTATTTTCCACATATGTATTATAAGCCGTCCCTGCGTACATTTTCAATCCTTTTTTATCTTTTATTTCTTTCATATTACATCGACTTTTTGTTAAATTACTTTAACCTTTATCCGCCACTAGCTGATGCTGCCTGCGCATTTGCAAGCTGGGTAAATATACTAGATGCCGAGTTAATTTTACTTATCATCAAATCATAAGCGGCAAATCTTTTTGCCATAATATTGTATTTTGATGTAAGTCTATCTGTTGCTTGTTGTTTTTGGTCTTCAAGAGAAGAGATTCTTGTTGAGTACGATGTTTTAAGTTGATCTAATGAACCATTATAACGAGTGTAGCGATCAAGAGTATTTTTCATTTGGTCAAAAGCACCATCGATGCTCTTTGTGCTGCCATTAGATTCTACAAAGGTTCCACCTGAAAAAAATGCCTCAACATTATTTGGATTTTCTTTCAGTTTCTCTTCAAATTTTGAATGATCTAGTGAAATGGTTCCATCTCTATTAGAAGCAAAACCATAATCAGCTAAACGCCCTCCAACACTATCTCCAGCGGTACCAACCATATTAATAATGTTGTTTTTCATCGCTTTAATTGTAGTATCGTTAGAAAAAGTCCCTCTCTCTTTTGCATCTTGACTTGATTTTGTCATGGTATTGAGTTGTGTTATAGCCGAATTAAATTTTGAAACGAAACTATCAAGCTTATCTTCAATACCTCCCACATCTTGTTTTACACTGACATCAGATGTACCAGATTCTTTAAGTTGAATTGTTACACCCGAGAGTAAATCACTTACCGTATTACTCTTTCTTGTTATATCAAGTCCGTTATACTTAAAACTTGCGTCTGTAGCACTTTGCACATTTGTATAACCATCTGTTGTATCTGTATCTGCTTTTAATTGATCATCTAAACCGCTGTCATTATCACTAATAGAAATATCATGACCAGTTCCAGTATCTGCTGAAGTTAAAAAAAGACGAAAATCATTTGCCCCAACTTCAACAATACTAGCCTGAACCGTATTTCCTGCATCTTTATTTATCTGATCTTTTAAGTCACTCAAGGTCATCGCAGCATTATAGTTAAAAGTAAAATCTTTTGAACCAACACTTAATTTCATCTCTCCATCACCTGAAGCAATGGTAGAGGTTGCAGAAGAAAAAGAGCCAGATTGTTCTATCTCTTTTGTTGCAAGATTATTTACAGTTATACTAAAATCTTGAATATCACTACCAGCATTTGCCGTTACAGAAACAGCACTTCCTGTTGCAGTCGCAGTACGCGTATCAAAAAGTCCATACTGAGAAACATTTCCCGTACTTTCTGTCAAATTATCCATCAAAGCATTTATAATATTCAGCTGACCAGCTTTACTTTTTTCAGTAGAAATATTATTAGTTATTGGCTGTACATACTGAGATTCATCCGCCGCCTTTAACTGGTCAATGACATCTTGAGTTAAAACATTTGAGCCGACACCTAATGATGATATACCCATGACAAATCCTTTTTTTATTCTTATGTAGTTACATCGACAAAAAAAGTAAATAGTTTAATAAGATTTATGGTACTTTTTTTGCTAGTTCTATATTAATAGATATATAAGGATGAGAGAGATGCTTAACGGAAAAAATATATTAATTACTGGTGGTACAGGTAGTTTTGGAAAACAGTTTACAAAAACTATTCTCCAATGCTACAAACCAAACAAAATTATTATCTACTCTCGTGATGAACTTAAACAGTTTGAAATGGCTCAAACTTTTAATGACAAAGCTATGCGCTATTTCATTGGAGATGTTAGAGATCTTCCGCGTTTGCAAAAAGCAATGAGTGGTGTTGATTTTGTAGTACATGCCGCAGCTCTAAAACATGTTCCAATTGCAGAGTATAATCCTATGGAATGTATTAAAACAAATGTTATGGGTGCGCAAAATATCATAGATTCCTGCATTGAAAACCGAGTTCCTTACACTATTGCCCTCTCAACTGATAAAGCTGCATCTCCTGCAAATCTTTATGGAGCAAGTAAACTTGTCTCAGATAAACTTTTTGTCGCCGCAAACAATCTACGAGGAAATCACGATATAAAGTTTTCTGTTGTTCGTTATGGAAATGTTCTTGGTTCGAGAGGTTCAGTCATACCTTTTTTTCAAAAACTTATTAACGATGGAGCAACATCTTTGCCTATTACAGAAGCAAATATGACTCGATTTTGGATTACGCTTCAAGAGGGAGTGGACTTTGTATTGAAAAATTTTCAAAGGATGCAAGGTGGAGAAATCTTTGTTCCTAAAATTCCATCTATGAGAATGACAGATCTTGCAACAGCCATTGCTCCTAATTTACCTCAAAAAATTATTGGTATACGCCCGGGTGAGAAACTTCATGAAGTAATGTGTCCTGTTGATGATTCGCATTTGACATTAGAGTTTAATGACCATTTTGTAATTAAACCGAGCATTACCTTTAATACACCCATAGATTATAGTACAAATTTACTAGGAGAAAAAGGAGAAGCTGTACCACAAGGTTTTAACTATAATTCTAAAGACAATACTATTTGGCTAACGCATCAGGAACTACTCCATAAACTGGAACTTACAAAGGAAGAAGCCAAATAATGCTTAGCTACTCAACACAACTCATCGAAGAGGATGATATTACGGCAGTCGTAGAGACTCTCAAAGGTAAGTTTCTCGCCCAAGGACCAAAAGTCGCTGCGTTTGAAGAGGCACTTTGTGCATACACTGGTGCAAAATATGCCGTTGCGTTTAACTCTGCAACTTCAGCTCTCTCTGGAGCATATCATGTCTGTGCTATTCAAAAGGATGATGAAGTCATCACTACACCTATCTCTTTTGTATCCACAGCAAATATGTTTGTCGATATAGGAGCAAAACCTATCTGGTGTGATGTAAAACTCGATGGTAACATCGACCAAGAGCAAATTGAGGCACTCATCACACCAAAAACAAAAGCAATAGTTCCTGTCCATTTTGGCGGTAAACCTGTCAATATTGAGCAAATTCATAGCATTGCAAAAAAACACAATCTTTTAGTTATAGAAGATGCAGCTCATGCACTTGGTTCTAGCCTTGATGGTAAAAAAATAGGTTCTCTTTCAGATATGACTATCTTTAGTTTTCATGCCATCAAACCCATCACCACAAGCGAGGGAGGAGCAGTACTTACAAATAATGAAGTATATGCTAAAAAACTGCGCCTTTTTCGCTCTCACGGCATTGTAAAAAAGAAATTTTGGAACTCTGATATGGTGAGTATGGGTTACAACTATCGCCTTACTGAAGTAGCGGCTGCACTTGGCATTTCACAACTTAAAAAACTCGATAAATTTGTAACTAAACGCAATGAGATTGCAGCATATTTTGATGAAAGATTTCAAAATGAGAAGCTCTTTCTCACACAGAAAATAGAAGCAAATCAGATTACTTCTCGCCATCTCTATCCTATTATATTAAATCCTGAGTTGCACCCATTTAAAGAAAAAATATTTACAGAGCTACAAGAGAGAGGTCTTGGTGTACAAGTTCATTATAAACCAATCTATCAAAATAGTTTTTATAAAGAAAAATTTGGCAAAATTTCATTACCCATAGCAGATAAATTTTATAGCTCAGAAATTTCCATTCCCTGCAATCAAACCATGAGTATGCAAGATGCTGCGTTTGTCGCAGATACTTTTTTAGATGTTGTACACAAATACGCACATAAAAGGTGCAGTTTCTAATGAAAAAAGATGCTATAGCTATCATACCTGCAAGAGGAGGGAGTAAACGGATTCCAAAGAAAAACATAAAACTCTTTCACGGCAAACCACTCATTACCTACTCCATTGAAACAGCCATAGCATCTGAGCTTTTTGACAAAGTTATAGTCTCAACTGATGATGAAGAGATAGCAAGAATAGCTAAAGAGTATGGAGCAGAAGTTCCATTTATGCGTCCAAAAGAGTTAAGTGATGATTATTCATCAAGTGCTGATGCGGTTGAACATGCTATTAATTTTTTACAAACAAAAGGGGAAAGCTTTCGCTATATTTGCACCATCTATGCAACAGCACCATTTTTACAAATCGAATATCTTAAAAAAGGTTTTGAGGCACTAAAGAACTCTGATGCTAAAATGGCTTTTAGTGTGACATCTATGCCTTTCCCTGTTCAGCGTACTTTTAAAATCACTCAAGATGAAAGATGTCAAATGTTTTGGCCTGAGAATTTTTCTAAACGCTCTCAAGATCTTGAAGAAGCATATCAAGATGCTGGGCAATTTTACTGGGAAGATACCACAAAAGAGTGGAAAGACCTACCTTTTGGATCACAAAGCATTCCTATTGTTCTGCCGCGATACTTGGTACAGGACATTGATACATCAGAAGACTGGAAGCGTGCAGAACTGATGTATAAAGTTTTACAAGAGGAGTCCTAACATGCATATTCTCATCCGTGCTGACTCATCTTCACAAATAGGTACAGGCCATATTATGAGGGATTTGGTTTTAGCCAAAAGACTACAATCGCAATATCCAAACGCAGTGATACGTTTTGTAGTACGTCCTCTTGATGGGAATATCAACCACAAAATCATCCAAGAGGGCTATGAAATCATTTCTCTTGCATCTTCAAATATGAAAGAGTTGCAAAAAGTGCTTAAAAAATACAAGCCCGATATGCTTCTCATCGACAACTATGACATTGGATACCAAGAAGAAAAATGTCTCAAACGCAGTCATAAAAGTATGAAGCTCTTTGTAGTCGATGATACCTACGAAAAGCATTACTGCGACATCTTACTCAACCATAATATCTCCGCAGAAGCAAAAAAGTACACAAAACGCGTACCAAAACAGTGTACGATACAATGCGGTGCAAAATATACACTACTGCGTGACGAGTTTTATAAAGAGAAGAAAAAGTATTATAAAAAAAGTGGCAAAAGAGTTCTCGTAGCCATGGGAGGTGCTGATACTGCAAAGCTCAATATTAAAATTCTCAAAACACTCAAACAACTCCC
The DNA here is from genome assembly GCF_027056685.1 of Sulfurimonas sp. Lineage (GTDB taxonomy): Bacteria > Campylobacterota > Campylobacteria > Campylobacterales > Sulfurimonadaceae > Sulfurimonas. Next base: position 1,334 of record NZ_JALUKE010000117.1, on the reverse strand, counting down.
TGCAAAATTGCACGTTGACGTAGTAACCACAACTGCTAACAAAAACCTCAAAAAACTACAAAAATATGCCAAAAACAAGAAGTGGATACATCTGCATATAGAGAGCAACAAAATTGCAAAACTAATGAAAAAAGCAGATTTAGCCATTATTACACCGAGTGTAACACTCAATGAAGTACACTTTATGCAAGTACCTTATATAGCCATACAGACAGCTAAGAACCAAAAAGATGTTGTTAGGTATTTACAAAAATTACATCTTCGGGTGCTCAAAAAATTCTCTGCTGAAAAACTTCTAAAGGCACTAAAAGAAGGGAACTATGTCCACTAAACTCATAAACTTCACACAGCTTTCCCTCAAAGATAAGAAGATGGTGTTAGAGTGGAGAAACAGTGCAGAGATACGACAATGGATGCTTGAACAACGTCACATTTCTCTTACAGAGCACCTTGCATACATAGAGCAGCTCAAAGAACAAAAAGAGAGACTCTACTTTCTAGTGAGAGAAGATGAAGAAGCTGTTGGCGTCATTGATTTCACGGCAATTGACTATAAAGACAAAAGCGCAGAGATTGGTCTTTATGCAAACCCCTCACTTCATGGAGTCGGGAAGATATTAATGCATAGTATTTTAAGATATGGATTTCTGACATTACACATGAAAAAGCTCTACGCTCGTGTCTTTTGCTCCAATGAAAAAGCCATCAAACTCTACAAAAGCTTTCATTTTCAAACCTATAAAAAAGATGACACCTTACTCTACATGGAGAGAACCAATGAAAATAGCTGACTTTGATCTCAACAGCAACGGAGTCTATATCATTGCTGAACTCAGTGCAAATCATGGAGGGCAAATAGAAATAGCCAAACAGAGTATAAACGCAGCCAAAGAGGTAGGAGCAAATGCCATAAAGCTTCAGACCTATACTCCTGATACACTAACACTAAACTGCGACAACGAAGACTTCATCATTACAGGTGGTACGCTCTGGGATAATAAAAAGCTTTATGACCTTTATAAAGAGGCTTATCTTCCTTGGGAATGGCATAAAGAGCTCTTTAGCCATGCACGAGAGATTGGCATAGATATCTTCTCCTCCCCTTTTGATAAAACGGCAATAGACTTTCTAGAACAGTTCAACCCACCGGCATACAAAATCGCTTCATTTGAAATAACCGACTATGAGCTTATTCGCTATGCGGCATCTGATGTGTCAACCCTATATCATACTTATCCATAAATATTCTAAGCTGCTGTTTCAACCTGTAACATCATTTTTTCTTCAAACTCAACTGGTGACAAATTATAATTTGCACTATGCATCCTCTGTCG
>NZ_JALUKE010000116.1 GCF_027056685.1 Sulfurimonas sp. | reverse complement strand
TATCATTATTTACACTTACGGTAATATTTGTTCCTAACATTTTTGTTAAAAAATATAAAGGAGTTGCAAAATTTTCTTCTGTTAAATTATTTTTTGATTCAGAGCTGTATGTGAATTTAAAACTTTTTATATCTGAATTTTGTAGCGCATCCATAAAAGATATATCATAGATTTTTTTAAAATATAACCTAATATTTTCATTTACTAATAAGTGTGAATTTAAGTACTCTAATAAATGTTCTACATCAAATCCATGAACAGCTTTTTGAAACATTAGAATATAGCTTTGTCTATAGTTCATAATATTAAAAAAGATTTTTTCCTTCTTCATTCTTTGTATTGTTTTAGCACAAAATAATTCTAGTTCATAAGATGTAATTAAATTTTGATTATCTCTTAGGATTTTATAAATAGTAAAATATTCTATTTCACTTTTCATCAGCTTTTTTACTAATTCATCATTTTCATATTCAGATGTCAATCTAATGATAAATTCTATTTCTTCAATTGTGGGAAGTGCTTTATCTGATTCCATGTTATTGAATTCTTCAAAAGTATTAATACTATCAAGTGGTTTAGAAATAATTGTGCTATTTATCACTTCCTTAGTAAGTTTTGAAAAGTCAAATGTTATAGAATTTTTATTCTCTTTAAATTCAGATAAAATTGCTAGACATGTCTTGTTACTACAAAGTAAATCATTTTCTGGTAATTCTACTAATCTATTTTTTATTACATTTATAATGTTTTCATCAATAGATTTTCCATCTTTAGTATCTCTCATACTTATTTCATAAAACTCTACTTTCGCCATATTTTCTCCAAATTTTTATATTAATTATCTATAAATTTCTCTCTGTAATTTAAAATACTCATCTCGTATTTAAAGACTCCCTCCAAAATTATTGGCAAATTCTATTATCATTCCAAGTATAATAAAGTCAATTAGTTAATTTACCAAGATTATCTTCATCAAATTCTTTCACGCCATCTTTTTTAAATCATTTGAGTATAAATTCTATGAATTTTTTTACTTTATAAGCAAATTGATAAGTTTTGAACAAGTATCTGATTCCGAGTATGCCATAAAACACTAGACCTAATATAATTTATTTTGTTTTATTATAGCAAGATTCATCAAGAAAGCCTATCTCTATAATCTTCATACCCAAACTCTTTAACAAACTCCACACGCCCATCACTGCGTTTAATAGCCAAAGATGGAAGTTTAATTCCATTAAAAGTAGTATTTTTTACAAAAGTGTAGTGAATTTGGTCTTCAAATATTACTCTATCCCCTACTTTTAAAGGTACATCAAATGAGTAGTCGCCCATGATGTCTCCAGCAAGGCAAGTATTACCACCCAAGCGATAAGTGTATTTTTTCTCTCCTGCTTTGCCTACTCCTCGTACTTCTGCACGGTAGGGCATCGCCAAAGTGTCTGGCATATGGGCTTCTGCGGAGGTGTCTAGTATGGCTACATTCATACCGTTTTCAAAGACATCAAGCACCGTTGCAACAAGAGAGCCTGTCTCCCACCCTACTGCCTCACCCGGTTCTAAGTAAACTTCTACTCCGTATTTCTCTCTAAACGCAGTGATGAGCCCTATGAGCTTTTCAACATCATAACCTTTTTTCGTGATATGATGTCCTCCTCCAAAGTTGATGTATTTGAGATTTTTAAAGTATGGAGCAAAGTTCTTTTCAAACGCAGTGAGTACCTCTTCGAGCTCATCTGCTCCTTGCTCACAAAGCGCATGAAAGTTGAGCCCGTCAAGCTGTTTTAAAACTGACTCGTCAAAATTTTCAAGTGTTGTTCCCAAGCGTGAATAAAGTCCGCAAGGGTTATAAATATCTACAGGAGAGGAGGAGACTTCAGGGTTTAAACGCAGTGATATTTCAATGTTTGGGTTTATCTCTTTTACTATTTTAGCATATCTGTGCAACTGCGAGGGAGAGTTAAAAACGATGTGGTCGCTTATGCGTGCTATTTGCTCTATTTCATCCTCTTTAAACGCAGGCGAATAGGTATGCACCTCTGCGTTTGGATTAAATTTACAAAACTCTTCACGAGCCAAACGCGCCTCATAAAGTCCGCTTGCTGTACACCCTTTTAGGTAGCGTGAGACCAAATCAAAAGTGCTCCACATCGCAAAGCCTTTAAGTGCCAAGATAATCTTTGCACCGCTTCGCTGTTGCACATCATCTAAAATCTTAAGATTTCTCTCTAAAAGTACCTCTTCACAGAGGTAGTATGGTGTTTGAAGCTTTTTATGCTGCATTTTCATATTTTTTTCGTATTCTCTTTGCAACTGTTTCAAAATGTTCTACATCCAGACCAAGTTCTTTAACTTTTTGAGAAGCTTTTTTTATAGATTGATCTGTTAAAACTTCCTTTAGATTAATGGCAGTTCTTACAATATCTATAGCCTTAATGTACTGTTTTATAATATCATCTACTTCATCATCCATTTTATCTTCATCTTTGTCAAGGTTTTTAAGAATTAGTACATAGAGAGAATTTAGATTCCAATGTTCAAATAAAACACCACTCAAATAGTAAGATGTAGTGTCTAAAAACTCTTGCTCAAACTCTGGAATGTTTTCACAAGCTAAAAAACCTTCTCTATATATTTCTCTATAAGAGCTTTCCATTAACTCTTTAGAAATAATAATTTTTCCCGATTCCATAATAAGGCTTAAAGAGGTTAGAAGGTGTGTATCTCGTAAATCAATTCTAGAATACCACTGCATCATTAAAGAACTTTCTAAAATACACATTTCATTAAATTGTGCATTATTAAACCCATAGATTGTTGTATCTGCTTTTAAATGCTCTGAAATTGCATATTCAATTACTAGACCATAAATCTGCTGCGTACCCAATAGTGTCACAGCTTGAGATATAGATATTATCTGATTTCTAAAATTATAATATGGTGAATTTATAGTTTTTAAAATATTTGCAGTAAGCATAACATCCGCTTCTATCATTCTCACTAATTTCTTTATATCTACATGATATGCACCACGCGCGTAAAGTCCCTGTATGACCATTGCAACCTTAGAGAGTGGAGGCATCTCATCAATATTTTTTACTAAATCTTCATATGTCATATTTTTGCCTTAAAGCTCTTTGATTTTCCAAGGGAGTCCTTGCTTGTTAAGCTCTTGCATAAATGGATCAGGGTCAAACTCTTCCATATTATGCACACCTTCTTTGTACCATTTTTTCTCCAGCATCAGTTTTGCACCTATCATAGCAGGCACACCTGTTGTGTAGGAAACTGCTTGAGAATTTACCTCGGCATAACACTTCTCATGGTCACTTACCTGATAGATATATATTTTTCTCTTTTTGCCATCTTTTACACCCTCAGCGACAATTCCGATGTTTGTTTTTCCTTTCGTACGAGGTCCGAGTGACGCAGGATCAGGAAGCAGTGTTTTTAAGAACTCCATAGGAACTATTTTTTGTCCTTGATGTTCAACCGGCTCAATGCCTAACATGCCAACATTTTGCAAACATTTCATATGTGTCAAATAGCTCTCACCAAAAGTCATAAAAAAGCGAATGCGTTTGAGTCCTTTTATATGTTTTACAAGTGATTCCATCTCTTCATGATAAAGCAAGTAGCTATCTTTTGGACCCACCTCTGGATAATCCCAAACCATTTTTATCTCCATCGGCTCTGTCTCTATCCACTTGCCATCTTCCCAGTAGCGCCCATTCGCGCTCACTTCACGCAGGTTTATTTCAGGGTTGAAATTGGTTGCAAAAGCATAGCCGTGATCACCTGCGTTACAGTCTAAAATATCTATGGTCTCTATCTCATCAAAGTAGTGCTTCTGCGCATAGGCACAAAAGACATTTGTCACACCCGGATCAAATCCACTTCCAAGCAAGCCCATAATGCCCGCTTCTCTAAACGCAGCGTCTCTTTCCCACTGCAATTTATACTCAAATTTTGCCTCATCAGGATGTTCATAGTTCGCAGTATCAAGATAATCAACACCACAAGCCACACAAGCATCCATAATAGTTAAATCTTGATACGGAAGTGCCACATTTATAACAATCGCTGCGTTTACTTTCTTAATTAAAGAGATAATATCTTCAGTAATATCTGCATCAACACACTCAGTCTGAATTGTTACATTTTTTATTTCAGCGGCTATTATGTCACATTTAGATTTTGTTCTGCTTGCGAGTACGATATTTCCAAAGACATCTGCATTCATTGCACATTTATGTACAACCACTCGTCCAACGCCACCTGCACCAATAATCAAAGTTGTTTTTTTCAAAATTTTTCTCCTAAGTAAAGATATAGATTGTTATGCTTTTCATCCGCATACCCGTAGGTAAAGTAAAATGCGCCAAGAGGTGTATCTGCTGAGACAAATAAAGAAGCGGAAGATTTTATGTCATCTATATGAAAATCCTTGCCATCGCCCCAAACAGAAGCACCTTCTAGTGTAAAACCACCATAAAGAGGAACACCAAGTGAGCCAAAAAAACCACCATTTTTTATTCTGTAACGGTACATCATACTTGTAAACACAATGTTATTTCCAGCAAATGAGTTTGCTGGATATCCTGAGAGATTAAACATTCCACCAAGTAAAAACTTATCGTAAACAGTCACCGCATTTTCTTTCTTACTTTTCACATCTGTAAAACCAAGCTTTGCATTTATTATGAGTGTATTATCTCTAAAAGTTAAAGGTTTTTGCAGTTGGCTATAAAACTGTTCATAGTCATAGTCACTCCCCCAAATTTTAGCATCTTTTTTTATGTTTATTTTGCCTAAAAAACCACTATTTGGAAAGTTATAGTTATCTAGTGAGTCAAAAAGCACTTTTGCATTTAGCTGCCGTGCATTAAACTCCTCTGAGTATTGCACCAAATTAACATCCGACTTATCACTATATGCCGCTGCGTTTAGCTCTAAGCGCAGACTCCGTGATAGATTCAAACCAAAGGCAAGACCACCACCATATCCCCTACTCTCAAGTTCTTGATTTCCCACACTCTCTGTCGGAACAATATAGGTCATTTTTTCATAAGAGAGAAAAGGTCTCGCATACCATTTTTGACTGTAATCAAGTGGCTGATAAAATTCTGTAGAAAAACGCTGTTTTTTTCCTATTTCTACATCTGTTCGCCACTCAGCACCCAAAGAATTAATGCCGTACATCAAATAGCCAACTTTAAGACTATATGCAGAGTGCCCGTTAAAATCATCATCTAAAGAGAGAGAAAAAAGAACATCTCCATTACTATTCCAACTTGGCTCTGTTGTAATAAGCAAAATATTTTTACCCTTGGATTTTACAATTTTATAAGTTATGCTGTCAAATGTAGTAAGGTGATAAAGCTTAAGTATATCTTCACGAAGTGCTTTATCGTTAAACGCAGTACCAGTTTTTTGGCGTATCATTTTTTTAATAACTTCATTTGAAATATGCGTCTCATTCTTAATTTCAATAGCATCAATAATAAACTTTTTAGCATAGTGTTTTTTTCTATATTTTTTTCTATATTTTGCATACTCCTGTTTAGAAAGAGACAATGCCTGTAACTGTTTTACACTTTTGAGTGCAGTTACATAGCCTCTCTCAATTATAGCTGCATATTTGTCTGCATCAAGTCCAGAGTAACCATCAAGTTTGGGTGTGATTAAAATATCTTTTGAAGTGAGATGTTTTATGGATTCATTTGCATTTTTACGCATCATAATATCTACAAGTTGTCCAACAACTACAAGGTAGGAATTTACATCTAAAGTGCTTGAAAAATTTTCACTCACATCCACAGCAATAATAATATCTGCACCCATTTTACGCGCTACATCAATGGGAATATTATCACTAACACCACCATCTACTAGGTCAATACCATTAATGTCTATAGGTTGCAAACCTCCAGGAATTGCACTCGAAGCGTAAATAGCCTCAGCAAGTGAACCAGACTTCAGTACCACTTCATCACCATTTTTAATGTCCGTAGCAACTGCCCTAAAAGGAATACTCAATTTATCAAAGTCTTTTATATCTGCCACATTTGCAGTTAATTCGCTAAATTTTAAGAGCAGAGGCTCTCTTTTGAGGACACCCGTTGGCAAAACAAGTTCATTATTTGCACTAATGCCAAATCCAAGTTTTCCTTGGTAAGTATATTCCGTTAATTTACGCTGCATTGGAATTTTTTTACGATCCATATCTGCTCGAATGTACTCATGCCAATTTGTTGAGACCAGCATCTTTTGTATCTCTTGAGGTGTATTTCCTGCAGCATAAAGCCCTCCCATAAAGGAGCCCATACTTGTACCAATAATCATATCTATTGGAATACGATTTTGTTCTAAAACTTTCAACACACCAACATGCGCACCACCACGCGCACCACCACCACTTAAAACCAGAGCTATTTTTGGTCTACTCTCTCCAAACAACGCCACCGTTACTATAAAAAGAAAAACCAAAAATTTCAAAATAAAACCCCTTTTTAAACAAGCTTAAACGCAATCAACAGCGTGGCTGTCCAAATAAGAACAGTCACTAAAAAACTCACTAAAACAAGTGTTGCACCAACATCTTTTGCCTGTTTTGCTAGTATATGATACTCCTGTGTGACTAAATCTACTGTTCGCTCTATGGCACTATTTACTATTTCTGCCAAAATAGGCAAGAAGAGTGATAAAAACAGAATACTGCTGTAGCCAAAACTTAGCGGTAAAATCCAAGCAAGTGTGCCAAATCCAAAAAGCATCAAAAGTTGCCATTTAAAAGAGGTCTCATTTTTTACAATATCTACAAGCCCTTCAAGTGCATAGATCGTGTTTCTGTAAAGATTATGTTTTGGTTTATTTAGTTTCATATTTTTCTCTCATCTGTTTAATAATTTTCTCTAGCTCTGCAGATTTGGTCTCTTTAGGCAAAGGCTCACCAAAATAGACTTTTATTTTTCTGCGTTTAAAAAAGCTGCGTTTAGCATTTTCTGGTTTATACTTCGCAAATTTACTACCAAAAATTCCACTACCTATATAAAAAGGAATAATCACGCCATCATAATCGCTAGAGATAAGCTCATATCCACGATGAAATGGTTTTATATCACCATCTACACTAATGCCACCCTCTGGAAATATTGCTACAACACTTCTATTTTGCAGGCGTTTATATGCTTCATACATTGCATCTTTAAAAGCTCTAGGCGAGAGAGGAATAGCTTCTCCTTTTTTAAAAATAGCATGAAAAAATTTCCAGTGATAAATCTCTTTATCCATCATAAAACTAATGCGTCTCTTCAGTGCCAACTGCAAAATTATCCAGTCAATCCAACTTACATGATTTCCCAAAAGCAGTACAGCTTTTTCATCTGGAATATTTTGCACCCCAAAATATTCATACTTATGTCTAGCAAGTGAAAAGAGCTTCATTGTCGTAAAAAATGTTTCTGTCATATAATTATGAAAAAGAAGAAAAATAAGATAAATACCGACAAACCCCATACAATAAAAGAGAATAATTGCATTCATTCCAAAATAAGCAAATAGCGTAGTTAAAACTAGAAATGAGAACATAAAGATATTTTGAATAAAATTATTTGCCGCTAAAATTGTCCCTAAATGTGCATTTGCACTTAAAAACTGTATGCGCGCACTTAGAGGCACTAAAATAAAAGAGGCAAAAATTCCAAAAAAAGAAAACATCACAGACATAAGTACCATAGAGTGAACAAATGGAATAAGAAAAACCAAAATAGTCACCATAACAGCACCAATACCTGCAAGACCAAGATTAATATACTCTTTTGAGAGTTTTGCAACCATTATGGAACCAAATACAATTCCTACTCCTGCTAATGCCATCACACCTTGAACATATATGGTATTTAATACGCCTAGTTGATCTTTTGCATATTCACCAAAAATCGCCAAAACAACTTGAGAGATTGACCAAAAAAGGCTCAATGCTAAAATAGCGTGAAAAATTTCTCTCTTTCGTGTTGCCGTTTTTAGATTACGAAAAAGGTACTCTCCTCTAAAGTATTTTTTTAGATTAAAAGTTCTTTTACTAGCAACAAGTATCTTGTTTGGTAGCGTAGAAGCACCGTACCACTCAATAACTGAGCTAATAACCAAAAGCCAACCAAGAGGAGCAATTCGCTCCAGTATTTCAGACTTTGTAACGAGTGAAGTGTCGTACATATTTTCAAATAAAACAGTATAAAAAATAATTCCACCGAGTATGGCTACTGTCGTCGTAGCCTGCACTATACTGTTGCCACCTGTTAAAAATTTCTCACCAAAAAGCTCTTTAATATAGCCATACTTTGCAGGTCCATAAATAGCACTCTGCATGGAGAGTAAAAAGGTCATCACAAATGCAAAAATAAAATATCCATGATAGTAAGCATAAGTAATACCAAGGGTAATCACAATAGCAAAGATTGCAGAATACTCCATAATCTTATTTTTAGGAAATCTATCTGCTAAAAATCCAGAGGGAGAAAATACCAAAATAAAAGGTAAAAGTACCAAAGCATTTACAATAGCCGTCAAAACTATTTGTGTACTGCCATCGTAAACCTTAAAAATTGTATTTTGTATAATTATTTTATGCCCTAAATCGGTAAAAGCATTTAAAAAGACAACAAAAATATAATTTATAACACCAGTAATAGCAAATATTTTCTCTTTACTCTGCATATTATTCGCTTTTATCTCCATCTACAAGCGTCGTACTCCAACCCTCATAAAAGCCCTGCTCTGTTTTTAAAGCTTCAAAAAGTTGTTCTACATTTTTGTGTACTTCTTCTTCTGTTACTGCATGCTCTTTTACTAAAGCAAGACCATTTTCAAAATCTTCGCTGCTTATTTCATCTTTAAAACTAAAATCTTCAAAAGGAAGTAATTCCAAAAATTTCTCTTTTTGCGTAGGCGTAGTAAATGAAACATAATGTTCAACAAGACGAGGAACTTCCAAATCATCTTCTTCCTCTTGCAACATAAAAATGATTTTTTCACTTTGAATATGTGCTGATTCTAAAGCTGATGGTATAAGGTTTTTATAGTGAAAATTCCATTTCGTATCTTTGACAACACTACTTTCATAGACGTATCCACTATTACTTAACATTTTAGAGACAACTGCGTTTAAAGATTTTGCATTTTCGGCATAGAAATAAAGTTCATTCCAACCATCTACAACGCGACTGCCAACATACTTTGCACCACCATCATGCTCTACGGCGATAATAAGTGCCTCTTTGGTTTCTAAAAACTCTTCAAAACTCTCTTGTGAATTTTTAGAAGCATCAAATTTTATAAAAACACTAAAAAGCCAACTATATCGCTCACTATAACCATAAGCACTCATATCGCTCTCTATATAAATTTCACTTCCATCTTCTTCAACTCTTTTAAAAAAATCTCTCATATTCTCTCTCTTTTATACATTTACAATGTCATTAACTTCTAAACCAAACCCACTTAAGCCGATAAAGTCCGTCTTTTGCATAGCAGTAATAAGATTCATTTTTGAAACACCAAATGATTTGATAATCTGCGCACCAATACCAAACTCTTTCATGGCTGCGTTATCTTGATGGTTTGTTTTGTTTATAAAGAGTAAAAGACCACTGTTTTGCTTGAGATACTCTATGGAGTTAATAAGATTGTTATATTTTTCTTGATTTAAAAGTAGCTCACAATCTGTAATAACATTGTGCACTCTTACATTTGCCACTTCACCAGCACTATAAAATAAAATTGCAGTATGTTCTACTCCATCATGATCTTCAAAAGTATGACGACTTACTTTTACACCAAAAAATTCTATCTCTTCTACACCAATCTCTTTTACAAGTCTCTCATTTGCAAGTCTATACTCCACAATATCAGAGATAAATACAGTATTGAGATTATGTTTTTGTGCAAATATATCTAAGTCATCTCTACGCGCCATTGTTCCATCATCTTTAATGATTTCACAAATAACACCTGCTTCACTTAGACCTGCTAAACGGCAAAGATCAACAGAACCTTCAGTATGTCCAGTACGCACAAGTGTACCACCATCTTTTGCAATTAAAGGAAAGATATGCCCAGGTTTTACAAGCTCATCTGCGTTTGAGATAGGATTTGCAAGTATTTTGATGGTATCGTCTCTCTCTTTTGCAGAGATACCCGTAAGTGCATCTTTTGCATCAACTGAAACTGTAAACGCAGTCTCATATGATGATGTATTTGAACTCACCATAGGATTTAATGCAAGTCTATTTGCAATAGGTTTAGAGAGTGCAACACAAATAAGCCCTCTGGCATTTGTAGCCATAAAATTTACATGTTCTGGTGTAGAAAATGCAGCCGCATAGACTAAGTCGCCCTCATTCTCTCTATCTTCATCATCAACCATGATGACCATTTTTCCCTTTTTAACATCTTCTATTGCCTGTAAAACTCTCTCTATTGGTTTCATTTTATTCTCTTTCTTATATATTTTTTATTAGACTTCTTGCAATTTCATTATATAAAAATATTCATTAAAAAGAGGTCAAAAAAGAAATTTTCAATTTTCTTTGCAAAAGCCTTGACATTAAAAAAGTTTTTGTCTATAATTTCGCTCACAAACACAGAGTGAATGTGTTTAAACACCGCGGAATAGAGCAGTTCGGTAGCTCGTCGGGCTCATAACCCTACTACACCACCTTTTTATCCATTTTTAATCAAATAATTACACTAACAAAAACATAATAAAAACCCCTTATTTACGGACTTTCAGCAAGTTATCTGCTATTACCCACTATTTAGCCATTTATATGTCAATATGTCATTTTGTGTCACCAAATCACATAAAAGTAGTACAAAAAGGTAGTACAATTTTTTATCCCTCTTTTCATTCCATTACCTATATTTTCAACGGTAGTACAAAAGTAGTACAATTTTAAAAAATGAAAAAAGTGGTAAAAATTTATAGGTTGTTTTTAGAGTTTGCAGGTAAAACTGATGTGTCAACCCTATATCATACTTATCCATAAATATTCTAAGCTGCTGTTTCAACCTGTAACATCATTTTTTCTTCAAACTCAACTGGTGACAAATTATAATTTGCACTATGC
>NZ_JALUKE010000115.1 GCF_027056685.1 Sulfurimonas sp. | reverse complement strand
TCACTATCTGCATCACTTGCACTGTAAAAAAGTCCCTCTTCATTCATAAAATGGAGCCAAAAATCTGCCACTTCTTTTGCCGTTTTTAAGTAGCTTTCATGAGAGTAAGTGTTATATGCTTCACTATAAACACCACAAAGAAGGGCATTATCATAGAGCATCTTCTCAAAATGTGGAACAAGCCATTTCTCATCTACAGAGTATCTACAAAATCCACCATCAACGAGGTCATACATACCACCTTTCGTCATATTTGTAAGTGTCGTCTCTACCATCGCCTTTGCTGCTTTATCATTGTAAAGTCTATCTATTGTTATTAAGGCATTGAGTGTTGTTGCGTGAGGAAATTTTGGTTTGCTTGAAAAACCACCATTTCTTGTATCGTAGTTGTTCTTTGCTTGAAGCATAAAGTTTTTGTAAAAATCCTCTTTTAAAACGGTTGCCTCTTTAGGATGCTCTGGATGGTTTAAAAATCCTTCAATCTCATCAGCATTTTCAAAGAGTTTGCTATCCATAGCTTTTACTTTTTTTGTTATGAGTTTTGTAAGCTCTTTAAATCCCATCCCCTCAATGCTTCCTGAATTTGATTCAGGTGGAATATATGTTCCAGCAAAAAATGGTTTATTTTCTGGAGTACAAAATATAGAAGTCGGCCAGCCTCCAGCTCTACGGTTGAGTAAAAGATGTACCTCTTGATAATATTTGTCAATGTCTGGACGCTCTTCACGGTCAACTTTTATGGCAATAAAACCCTCATTAAGATTTTTTGCACACTCTGCATCTTCAAAAACTTTCTCTTCCATAACATGACACCAGTGGCATGAGCTATACCCTATGCTAATAAAAATTGCTTTATTCTCTTTTTCGGCTCTTTCAAATGCTTCATCACACCAAGGCCACCAATCTACAGGATTATCTTTGTGCTGTTGTAGATAAGGGCTATCTTCTTTTGCTAATCTGTTTGACATATAATTCTCCAATTTAAAAAAATATGGTATTCAACAAGTGCTAATGAAGTGCTTAAATTTTTGGACTAAAATTTATAATTTTTTATGTATAATAGAGCCTGATTTAAGAAAGTGAGTGTTTATGAAAAAAATATATATAGCTGGACCTGATGTTTTTGAAAAAGATTCCATACAAATAGGTAAGAAGCTTGTGCAACTTTGTACAGAGTATGGGTATGAAGGCTTATATCCACTCGACAATGTTGTGGATTTTTCACAAGAGAAACAAAAAATAGCGCAGGATATTTTTCAGGCGAATGTAGCGATGATTCAAAAAGCAGATATTGTCATTGCAAATTTGAATCAGTTTCGTGGAAAAGAGGCAGATAGTGGCACTGTTTGGGAGTGTGGTTTTGCTTATGGGCTTGGTAAAAAAGTGTATGGCTATATGAACAAAAAACAAGATTATATAGAGAGTTTTTTAAAAGAGGAAAAATTTGCTACTTCAGATGGTTTTGTGGATGAAAATGGTCTCTTTATAGAAGATTTCGCATATCCTATAAATTTAATGTTGGCTTGTTCTATGAAAATAGTTGAGGGAGATTTTGAAACTCTCTTACAAGAGTTAAAAGAAGAGTAATTAATGAAATTCTTTTGGATTATACTTATACTCTTTTCTTCTGTTTATGGAATGGGGGATCGTAATAATAGAAGACTAGACCATATCTCACTGCAACTACATTGGAAGTATGAGTTTGAGTTTGCTGGTTTTATTGCCGCCAAAGAGAAAGGCTTTTACAAGGATGCAGGGCTTGATGTAACTTTTAAAGAGTATAAAAATGGTGTGAATGTTATAAATGATGTAGTCTCTGGAAAATCTACTTATGGTATTTATAATTCTTCTACTTTAATTGAGTATTTAAAAGGGGTGCCAGTTGTTTTAGTGGCTTCATTTTTTAAACGCTCGGCACTTGTTTTAATTACTAAGCCAGATATTAAGTCTCCTAAAGATTTGATTGGTAAAAAGGTGATGTGTGCAAGTAAATTAGATATGAAGCTTAATTTTGCTCCTTACTTTAAAGGTTATGGTGTAGGATTAAACTCTTTTACATATATTCCCCAAACTTTTAATGTAAAAGCTTTTGCTGAGGGAAAAGTGGATGCTATGACTGCATATATATCTGATCAACCCTATAAACTGAATAAACTTGGTGTGAAATATAACATTCTAAATCCCTCAAATGAGAATTTATTTACCTTGCAAGAAGAACTTTTTACCTCCAAAAAAGAGGCACAAAATCATCCGCAAAGAGTAGAGGCTTTTAAAGAGGCATCTATACGAGGATGGGAATATGCACTCTCTCATAAAAAAGAGCTTGTCGATATAATCCATAAAAAGTATGCACCAAATATTTCAAAAGATGCTCTGGTATATGAAGCAAATGCAATAGATAAACTTATTTTGCCATATATCTATGATATAGGTTCAATAGATGTAAATTTCTTACATAAACAAATGCATCTTTTTCAAAAAACATATCATATAGGAAGTAAACGAAGCCTTAAGGATTTTATATTTAAACCACAAAGAAATCCTTTGAAATTTACAAAACAAGAACGAAAATATATACGCAATCATCATAAAATTTCTATGTGTATAAATTATGATTTCTTACCAGTTGGTGGTATGGAAAATGGAAAATATGTTGGTATAATGGCTGATATATATCAAATGATTTCTCAAAAAACAGGTCTGAAGTTTACTCCTGTAGTATCTAATTCTGAAGAGGATTTATTAAAACACTTAAAAAATGAAAAATGTCAGTTGGTATCTATTACTGCTAAACAAATAAATAACTTAAAAAGCATTAAAACAACTACACCTATAACGGCTACATATTTTACATTATTGAGTAAATTAGACAAATCATTTATACATTCACCTATTGCTCTCAAAGGTAAATTACTTGTAGTACAGAGGCGGTCGTATAAAAACTATCTTCAGTATTACTATCCATATTTGAATATTGAAGTAGAAAATGATAAAAATAAAATGCTTGAAAAAGTGTTGAAAAACAGAGTGTATGCCATAGTAGATATTGATGAAAAAGCAGACTATTTTATTGATAAATATGGTTATGGAAAACTAAAAATTAATGGCTTCTTGGCAAAAGATTATCTACTTCAAGCAAGTATTGGTGTTCAAAAAGACAATCCTCTGCTTTATTCAATTATGCAAAAAACATTGGATTCAATTGCTGAGAGTAAAATTCAATCTATAATTGATGGGTGGCGACTGACTCGCTATCATAAAGTTGTGGACTATACCTTAGTAATTGGTATAGTTATAGTGATGGGAATAATTTTTCTTTTGATGATATATTATCAAAGAAAACTCAAAAATTTTAATGAAGAACTAGAAAAAAGTGTTGCTCAAAAAACAAAAGAGTTGCGTCAAATAAATGACTCTTTAGAGATTAATGTGCAAGAAAAAGTGAATGAACTGTTGCAAAAAGATGAGATACTTACCGCCCAATCTAAACAAGCAGTTATGGGAGAGATGATAAGTATGATAGCACATCAATGGCGACAACCTCTAAATACTATTGCCTTAAAAATATCTAATATTCAACTCCAAGAGATGATAAGTCACTCAGTAACAAAAGAGCAACTTTTAGATGTAATAAAAGAGATAAATACAACAATACAGTACCTCTCAACTACCATTGATGATTTTAAAACATACTTTCAACCAAATAAAAATACAACACAAATAAGCCTGAGAACTCTTTTAGAAAAAACTCTAGGTTTTATTGATGCTAGATTAAAGAAAGAAAATATACAAATAGAGATGCAAAATCTTGAAGATATTGCTTTAAATACCTATTCAAGTGAGCTTATTCAAGTTATTTTAAATATACTTAACAATGCAATTGATGCCTATATGGAAAACAGATATGTAGCAGATAAAGTTATATCGATTAGTAGTCAAGAAGTTGGCTCACATGTGAAAATTTTTATAGAAGATAGAGCAGGTGGCATAAAACCAGATGTAATGAAGCAGCTTTTTGAACCATATTTTTCTACGAAAGAGAAAAATGGGACAGGACTTGGACTCTATATGTCTAAAATGATTTTAGAAAAGCAGTTTGATGGAACAATAAATGTCAATAGTAAAAATGGCAGAACGACTTTTATTATTGAAATTCCTACAAGTGTCAAACATTAACTCTTTATATCTGTTTTGTTTTGACCAAAGAGAGAATTAAAGGAAGATTAAGTCCATCATTATGGTAGCCCTCATCGCGACATGCTTCACATTTGTCACCCATTGGGCAGATTTGGTTTTGTAACATCTCTTTGAGAGACCTGAGATTATTTTCCTTAATACACTCTGCTATATCTTTTGCGGTGAGTGAGTTACATACACATATTTCAGTATTTACATCTAGCATAAAAACCTCTTATAATTTATTTTTTGAATATTATAACTGACTTTACACAATATATACACATTTAAGTGATATAATTTCTCCACAAAATCGAAAAGGATACAAGAATATGAATATGTTTGTAAAGATATTTGTTTTACTGACACTGACTTTTGGTACGCTAAACGCAGGAAAGTTTTTGATGCCAAATGAAGCGTTTGCACCCTATGCAAAAGTCAATGATAAGATGCAAATAGAAGCAGGTGTTAAACTAGGAAAAAAGATATACCTCTATGATAAATCATTAAAGATTTCATTAGAAGGTAGTAAAGATTTTACCATTAAAAATATTCAAAAACCAAAAACAGTCAATCATGAAGGTGATGCAGTCTATATGCACTCGCCAAACTTTGTACTTACTCTTAAAAATAAAGATGGTGTAAGTGGCATAAAAGATGTAAAAGTAAAAATTGCATATCAAGGCTGTTCTGAAGAGGGTTTGTGTTATGAGCCTAATTCTAAGGTTTTTACACTTAAAATAGATACTGAAAAACTGGCATCTGGTGGAAAAATTGTGCAACAATCGCAAACCGATTCCATTGCTCAAACCATAAAATCAAGTAGCTTTATTGTGGTGCTTTTGACATTTTTAGGTTTTGGACTCTTGCTTTCGCTTACCCCTTGTGTTTTTCCTATGATTCCTATCATCTCAGGTGTTATCATCTCTCAAGGCGAAGGACTCACTACTAAAAAAGCTTTTGTACTCTCTTTGGTTTATGTTCTTGCAATGGCTGTGGCATATACCATTGCAGGTGTTTTAGCAGGGCTCTTTGGCTCGAATCTTCAAGCTGCTTTGCAGACTCCATGGGTTGTTTACTCCTTTGCAGGCGTTTTTGTACTCCTTGCGTTTAGTATGTTTGGTTTTTATGAGCTTAAACTTCCAGATGCTTTAGTGGCAAAAGTAAGTTCAAACTCTAAACGCAGCGGTTATGCTGGTGTGGCTATTATGGGCTTTTTATCTGCTCTTATAGTTGGACCTTGTGTTGCTGCTCCTTTGGCAGGTGCTTTAGTTTACATTGGTCAAACAGGAGATGCACTTCTCGGTGGTGCAGCACTTTTTAGTATGAGTATAGGAATGGGACTGCCTCTTATTGTCGTTGGTGTGAGTGCTGGTAAATTTATGCCAAAACCAGGTGCTTGGATGACTCTTGTAAACGCAGTCTTTGGTGTGCTTATGTTGGGTGTTTCTATTTGGATGCTTGGTAAGGTTGTCGATGAAAATGTGACTACACTGCTCTACGCACTTGTAGGCATAGGTTTTGCACTCTATCTGGATGCTTTTTCAAAAGAGGGGCATATCTTTAAACGCAGCGTTGCATTTATTTTACTTACTTATTCGCTTGCACTTTTTATTAGTGTTTTAGCAGGTGCACCGAGTATGAGCAAACCACTTGGATTTTTAAAAGCTTCTTCTGTTCAAGGCGTAGCAGCAGTTTCAAGTAAAGAGTTGCATTTTATAAAAGTGACTTCAATACCAGAGCTAAACGCAGTGCTAGAGAAAAACCGTGGTAAAAAAATAATGCTTGATTTTGCGGCTGATTGGTGTACTTCATGTAAAGAGCTTGATGAAGTGACATTTGCAGATGCAGATGTAAGAAAGAAATTGAGTGATTTTGTACTGATTCGTGCGGATGTTACAAAAAATGGTGAGAATGAAAAAGCACTCAGTAAAAAGTACGGTGTTTTTGGACCACCGGCAATAATCTTTTTTGACAAAGATTTGCAACCAATAGAGTCAAAGACTATTATCGGTTATGAAGATCCAAAAGAGTTTTTAGGGCATCTTCGTAGTTTATAGCAGAAGTTTTATCTTCTGCCTCTTCTTGCGTTCGTGTTGCCTCTTGCCCCTGCGTTTGCTCTACTTCCACCGCGTGGCTTATTTCTCGCTCCGCGGTTTCCACCCATATTTATAGGTTCGGCTTTGATGCTTGGGTCTGGTTTAAACTCTTTAATCCATACTTTTGGTATGTCTTTTTTTATAAGCTTTTCAATACCTGCTAAAAATTCATCTTCATCAACACAAACAAGGCTAATAGCCTCGCCCTTGTTACCTGCACGACCTGTTCGACCTATGCGATGCACATAATCTTCACTCACATTTGGAAGCTCAAAGTTTACAACATGCGGGAGTTGGTCTATGTCAATACCACGCGCTGCAATGTCAGTTGCCACAAGTACACGAATGTCACCTTTTTTAAAGTCTGCGAGTGCTTTTGTACGCGCATTTTGGCTCTTATTTCCATGAATGGCAGCAGATGTGATGCCATCTTTGTCAAGCTGTCCACAGAGTCTATTCGCACCATGTTTTGTACGTGTAAAGACTAAAACTTGTTGCCATTTTCCCTCATTAATAAGGTGTGTTAAAAGTTCACGCTTGCGTGTTTTGTCCACATGGTATACAGCCTGTTTTACTATCTCACTTGAAGCATTTGTACGCGCAACTTCTATAAGCGTTGGAGCATTTAGAAACTGATTTGAAAGCTTTTTAATGGCATCTGAATAAGTTGCAGAAAAAAGGAGTGTTTGTCTCTGTTTTGGAATGATGTTTATGATCTTTTTGATGTCATTTACAAAACCCATATCGAGCATTCTGTCTGCTTCATCAAGTACCAAAAACTCTATTTCTCTCAAATCAATAGTCTTCTGAGAAATATGGTCAAGCAGACGACCAGGGGTTGCGATGACAATATCTACACCTTTACGAAGTTGTGCAATTTGAGGGTTAATCTTTACCCCACCAAAAATCACGGTTGATTTAAAAGGTGTATGTTTAGCATAAAGCGCTACATTTTCAGCGACCTGCAATGCAAGTTCACGAGTCGGCGTTAAAATAAGTGCTCTTACTTTATGCTTTTTTTGTGCTTGTTTGCGTGAGAGAAGTTCTAAAAGCGGCAGAGTAAAACCTGCTGTTTTTCCTGTACCAGTTTGTGCACCTGCTAAAATATCTTTCTTTTGAAGTATAACAGGAATAGCCTGAGCTTGAATCGGAGTAGGAGTTGTATAACCTTGTTCTTTGACAGCTTTTAGAATCGGCGCTGATAAACCGAGTGAGTTGAATGTAATTTCGTTTTTAATCTTTATTTCCTAATTAAGACCTAAAAAGTCTTCTGTATATCTCTACACTATAGCATAATTTCTGCATTTTGTGGTAATAACCTAAAAAAATTAAGGTATTGTTCTCATATCAAATCGCATATTTTTGCTTTTAGTTCTTGAAGTTCATCAGAAGAAAGTTTAGTGATGATACCCTTGTCTGCCTGTATTCGTTTCAAGTCAAGCGTACAGAGCCAGTTAGCAACTATAAAGCTTTTCTCTTTGAGATTATCTCTTGGCGAAATTTCTATTTTATACTCTGTTTGAATATCTTGAGTTGAAAGAGGTACTACAAGCACAGATTGATACTTGCTTACATCAAGCGATCTGTTTAGAAAATTATTTTGCAAAATAACAGCAGGTCTTACTTTTCCAAACTCACTATTATATTTTTTTGCAAAATCTACAAGATAAATTTCACCTTGAGCTATCATAATTTCTCTCCAAGATCACCTACAACATTTTCAAGAATCTCCGGATGTTCACTATTAAGCAGTCCCTGATTACGCTTGAGCCACATTTGATACTCTACTTCTTTAAGTGCATCATGTAAATATGGCTCATAGCTTGCGGGAATGACAATACTTTTAAGCTCATTTTTCCTTTTATCTTGTACATATATGATTTCATTGGCATCACTAATTATTTTAGGATGTTTAGCTATTTCATTTACTGCTACTATCATACTATCTCCTTTATGTATATATTATTATACATATACTAATATTATTCTTAATATGTGTATTTAGTTGTAACTTAAACCATCGATACTATGACACTGTAATTAAAGAAAATATTTAGGTATAATCGCATAAAGACTTTACTTAGGAATGCAACTTGTCATCAAATAATTTAACTATAAAACCCAACAATCACCGCGTGTATCAATGCCCATTTGAGAAAAAAATAGAACTTTTAAACCTACTTATAAGAAATAATGCTGGTAAAAGTGTTGTTGTAGTGACTGCTAAAGATACAAAAATCATTGAAGAGGGCTTAGAAAATAAAGAGATACAGGTCATAGAAGACAAGAATCTTATAAAAGATAAAGAGCTTCGTGCAGATATTATTATCGGTTTTGAGATGCCGATTAAAAATATTGTCTATATGGCACGCGCATCAAAAACTACTGAAAAGTCTTTTATGCTGCTTGATGAGAGTGAACAAAATGATCTTCATTTTATTGAAATGCTTTTAGGTCGTGCTATTAAGCAAGAGAGCGTAGAGGGATTTAACTATCCTGTAGTAGAAGAAGATGAAAAACCAAAAGTAAAAAAACTTTCTAAAGATGAGATAAAAGAGGTAGCAAAGAAACGCTATGAAAAATCTACAAACATTCAAGAGACTGCGTTTGAGAAGAAAAAAAGTTTTGATAAACCAAAAAAAGAGTTTAAAAAAGATTTCAGTAAAGACAGTAAACGCAGTGAACGTCCAAAAGATGATAAATGGGCAAAAAAGAAAAAATCTCCAAATAAATTTCTAGGTAAAGATGAAAATGGAAAAGCACTTTTTTCAGGAAAATCTGGTGAGCGAAATCACCGCTACGATGGCACACCAAGAGATAAATGGGATGCTCCAAAAGTAACGGGCAAAAAGATAAACATTAAAGCTCGTAAGCCTAAAAGCGAGGACTAACTCTCCTCTATAATCTGCGCAACCCTTTTAGAACTCCCATGCCCAAGATAGTCGCGTAGAACTTGGGAGTCATGTAAAAATTTTTCTCTGTCATACTCTTTATATGCTTTTAAAAGATTTTCTACTGTAACATCATCTTGAATAAATTCAGGGTGTAGAGGTTCTCCTTTGAACTTTTCAAACATAATATTTGCAAGTCCGAGATAGTTGAGCTTGACAAGTCTGCTGGCTATAAAGTAGTCAAGGGGCTTGGCAATGTAGGTTAAAACAAAAGGAATGCCTATAAGTGAAGCTTCAAGCGTTGCCGTACCACTACAAATGAAGGCAAAATCTGCTTCGTAGAGTGTTTTGTGCGGTGTGTGCGATATCTCAAACGCAGTGATGTCGCCATAGAGTGCATCTCTCTCATTTTGTGTGAAATGCTCAGGAATAATAAGCACTGCGTTGAGGTTAAGCCTCTTTTGTACCTCTTTAAACATCGGCATCAATTTTGTTATTTCTCCTTTACGGCTTCCAGGCATAAATACGACACTTCTTACCTCTTTTGCAACCTCTGTTTTGAACTCTTTTATCTGGTCGAGTAGAGGATGCCCCACATACTCAATGGGTGCATCTTTTGGGTAGTAGTCTGGTTCAAAAGGGAGGATGGAAGCGAGTTTATCTATGGTTTTTGCAAGCACAAAAATACGCTTTTTCTTCCATGCCCACGCTTGAGGTAAAATATAGTAAATAATCTCTTTATCGGGGTATTTTTTCTTGATTTTTTTTGCAAGGGGGAGATTAAACCCTGAGGAGTCCATAAGCAATACTTTGTCTGCATCACGAGCAAGTTCTGTCATTTCATCGGCGAGTTTAAAGAAAAATCGTAACTTTTTTAAGGCATCAACAAAGCCCATAATGGCGAGTGAACGAAAATCAACTATGGGCTTACCAAGATTGCTGTTAAAGATACCTATAAATTCAACATCATCATCTAGTTCATTTTTTAATGAGTTCAGATGGACATTTGCAGAGTGTTCTAGTGCTGAGACAAGTAGTTTCATCGGTATTCCTATGCTATAATTTCACTATTATATCGAAGGTGGTCTAAAATGCTTATATCAAACGCAGTAGTTTGTGATGTTTATGGTGAGAGAGAAGTTGATGTTAAAGTCGAAAATGGGATTGTTGTCGCGATAGGAAAAGATTTGAGTGATGATGAGGTCATAGATGCTAAAGGAGCCTATTTGCTTCCTAGCCTTGTCGATACGAATGTAAAAGTTTTTGACTCTTCTTTAAATGCAACAACTATTGCACGCATAGCAAAAGAGGCAAAAAAAGGTGGGGTTGGGCATATTGTATTAAACGCAGATACAACTCCTGCCATAGATAATGAAGTTGTCCTAGAATTTGCTCAAAATGCTACAAAAGAGATAACAACACCACAGATAGACTTTATGCTCAACACTCTTAAAGATGATATGTCCCTCTCAAATATTGCAATACTTCTTAAAAAAGGTGCTATTGCACCCTATATGAGTACCATAGCGAAAAATAACATTGCTATTAAAATTGCTGAATATGTAGAGATGTATGGCGTAACACTTTTTTGTAAAGCAGAAGATAACTCGCTTATAAACGCAGGTGTGATGCTCGATGGTGATGTGAGCTCAAATCTTGGTCTTGCTGGTATTCCAGAGCTTAGTGAAGTGCTGCATGTCTCTCGTATGATAGAGATCGCAAGATATTTTGACATTAAAATACTGTTCAAGTCCATCGCATCACCGCGTTCTGTTGAACTCATTAACAAAGCAAAAGAGGAGGGTGTTCAGGTAAGTTGTGAAGTCTCCATCCACCATCTACTTCAGTGTGATGCAGCTTGTAATGACTTTAATACCACTGCAAAACTTAACCCACCACTCGCTTGTAAAGAAGATATGCTCTCCCTGCAAGCCTCACTCAAACGCAGTGAGATAGATATGCTGACAACACTGCACCAGCCATCTTCACCAGTTAATAAAGAGGTGGCATTTTTTGATGCTGCATATGGTTGTGAAGCACTCAGCGATGCACTGCCACTCTACTACACAAAGCTTGTAAAATCTAAAATGATTACAATGCC
>NZ_JALUKE010000114.1 GCF_027056685.1 Sulfurimonas sp. | reverse complement strand
ATGGTTTACGCGGTTCACACTATGAGCATACTGTTGCAGTTATCAACGGTAAAGCTGAAATATTATCTCTTGCTTAAGAGTAAAAAAAAGGACTTATAATGGCTAAAGCAGATGTTATTGAAGTTGACGGCAAGATTATTGAGGCTTTGCCTAATGCAACTTTTCGTGTTGAATTAGAAAATGGACATATTATTTTATGTCATATCGCAGGTAAGATGCGTATGCACTACATTAAAATACTTCCAGGTGATAAAGTAAAACTTGAACTTACACCTTACTCTTTGGATAAAGGTCGTATCACTTACCGATACAAATAGTAAGAAAGAGCGTCATTTATTGACGCCCTTCTACTTTAAAAATTTCCACCATTTCTAAATTCAGAGATTTCAGTCTCTACCATTTCATCAATCATAATTTTAAATAGTTCAGAAATCATATTTGGATTAATATTTAATTCAATAGCTTTCTTTCTCACTCTTTGCATAATATCATCAATTCGATCTTGGGCTTTAACATCATCAACACTCTCTTTAAACGCAGCAGCTTGACGAATTAAACGGCTTCTTTTGGAGATTAAATCAACTAACTGTTCATCAATAATATCAATCTCTTCTCGAACTTCTTGTAATGAATTACATTTTTTAATATCTGGCATATCTGCCTCCTATTTTGATTTCTTGATTTATGTTAACACTATTGTAACTATTTAACTATATAATCTTTCTTACGATTCTCCATGTATATCTTTAAATTGATTCCTTAAATATATACATAACAGGCTCAAGATCTTTTTGGGCTTTATTTTAGGTAAATACCAGTATCTTTAACTTCAATCTTTCCCGTATCTTGTAATTTTGTAAGGCTGCGTTTGAACTCTTTTTTACTCATACCGAAAATATCTTTTATAAGTGTCGCATCACTTTTATAGTTATAAGGCATTATACCTCTGTTTTGTTTGAGTAAATCTAAAACTTTATCACCACTTTGTGCAGAATTTTTACTTCCTGGTTTTCTCAAAGTGAGGTCAATATTGCCATCTTTTCTTATGGTTTTAATGTAGGCACTTTTTTTGTCTCCAAGGGAAATATTTTCAAAAATTTCATTATGATAGATGAGTCCTTCATATTTGTCATTGACAATACATTTAAAGCCTAAAGGTGTTCTTGTGATGATGAGAATATTCACCTCTTGATTTGGTGAAAGGTCTTTGACTCGTCTTTGAAAAAAATCACCTAGTTTTTCACTGCCAACAAGACGGTGTGTACGCTCATCATAGACAACGCGTATAAATCTCTTTTCTCCAAGTTGAAAGGGGCTTTTTTGCAGTTGTGTGGGAACAAGCAGATCTTTTGGCAGTCCCCAGTCCATAAAAGCACCAAATGGTGCAGTGTCGACAACTTCTAAAAGTGCAAACTCATCAAGCATAGCATGGGGTTTATTTGTAGTTGCTACAAGTCTGTCTTCTGAATCTGTGTATAAAAATACATCGACAAGAGAGTTTTCTATCATATTGTCAGTTACATACTGTCCAGGGAGAAGGACATCATTACCATCTTCAGCCATAAGATAAAGACCAGGTGTTGTATCTCTATCTACTCGTAAAGTATTTATTTTTCCTAGTTCCAAGTATGGACTAATTGTTTTATTCATTGGTTTTTCCGTCTTATGTTTTATGTAATTATACCCATTTTATTATTTTTGTACTTAGGTTAATATTTTTAGAATATAATAAAAGCGCAAAGGAGTCAATTATGAAAAAACTTTTTCTAATATCATCAGTAACAATAATGTTAATTCTAAGTGGTTGCGCAACAAAGAATGTCCCTGAATATGATGGAAACACTTATCAAGAGATAAAGACTTATAAAATAGGGATTGTTAAGAGTGTTCGTCCAGTTGTTATTAGTGATAATGGCACAGGAACATTTTTAGGTGCAATTGTAGGTACTGTACTTGGTTCTATGGTAGGCGAGGGAAATGGTAATACGCTTGCAACTTTAGCAGGTGGTCTTGGTGGTGCGTATGCTGGAAATCAAGTTGCTAAAGCAAATGCTTCTGAGCTTTCTGTACAACTTAATAATGGAAAAAATATTGTCGTTGTTGTCAAAGGTAAAGATTTTCTAGTCGGTGATAGAGTGAAAATAATCAAAGATGGCAATAAAGTAGATCAAGTTTATAAAATAAACTAGACCTTTTTTCCAAAAATAAGAATCTTAGCATAACGACCACCCCAGAGTACAAAGAGTAGGAGCCATGCTGTGAATGAGATGTCAAATAAAAATTTAGCACCCCATCCAAAGGCTATATTGATGCTAAAGAGTGCTCGTAGCAGTACGACAAGTTGAATAAAGAGAAAGATTGCTATTATAAACTTGTCTGCGTGCGGTGGTATACTTGCATGACCAAGTGTAACACGCGTGCCAAAACCTATAAGCACGGTTGTTAAAAAACCTATTGCCAGAAGATGGACATTTAAGAAGTAAAATGAGGTATCTAAAAAGAGCTCTGCTGTAAGTGAGAGTGCTGAGAGTGCAAACGAGAGTGGCAGCCACAAGAGTGCGAGATGCAGTACCCATAGAATTGCAGGAGAGCGAAACGGGTGCAACTCCCAACGGTAAAATTCATATCCAAGGTAGAGTGCAAGAGTAACATCAACAAAGAGTTCAAGTACTTTGAACTCACCTATGCTAAAAATAGACTTTAAAACAAAAAGAATAAAAACATTTCTGACAAAATACTTCCCTTTTTGTGCAAAAGAGTGCGAAAAGAAAGGAATCATTCTCTGTCCGACAGAAAATGCTAAAAAGATTAAGTAGAGGTAAAAAGCACCGTTTATCGCTGCGTTTAGAAGGATAGGGACAAAGAGAGAGATGATGAAAAGCAGATGAGCCAAGAGTCCAATGTGGTTTGCACCAAGTATCCAAAATGAATCCTCTTTATCAGGAGTATTCGCATTTTTATAAATAAGCGTAAGCTTTAAAATTATAAAAAATTGTGAGACAAACGCAGTGAGCATAGCAAAAGTGAGCAAATAATTTGAAAAGAGTGCTCCGAGTACAAAAAGGAGTGAAGCTATTGCGTTTGCATAGAAAATTTTTGTGTAATAGCCTTTGTTAATGGTATCAGTTTGGTTAAAACGCGGAAATGTAGTAAATAAAAAACCAGTAAAAAAGTTTGTAAATACTAAATAGATAAGTGAGTAGCTATGGAGTGTTAAAGGGTCAATTTTAAGCGGTAAAATACCTTTATAATTTAAGGCAAACAGTAACATCATAATGACTGCGTTTACAATACCAAGCAGAAAAAATGGTTGGTGTGGTTGTGATAAAAAATAGCTCTCTTTTGTTTTCATAGTTATCCTAAATGTAGAACTTTTGTCCTATTTTTTTACAATAAGCCCCAAGCATTGCACGCTCAAAGTCATTGTTTGTAGCATAGTTGTATCCAAATGTCTTCGCCCAAAGTTCATGTGGCTCCATACAGAGATAAAAGAAGACTTTATCATCTCCACTTTGCCATGGTGCAAAACTTTCATACGCATGTTTAAACATCTCAATTTTTGTGCTTTCTGGATACGATGTTTTTCCACTTGCATCTTCATGGGGAATTTGTGTGATTTTTGTATGAAATTCACGCCCTCGAAGTTGTTTAATAACAGGCTTTATAAAAGTAAGTGTTCCAAAACTTATAAGGGCAACTTCAGATGGCTTGAATTTTACTATAAGTTTTTCATATATCTTTTGATACTCATCAAGATAGCCAACATACTCTACAATAGGGTGAAAATGAAAGCCTACTTTGACACCTTTATCTGCAAGTTTTCTTGCTGCGTTTATGCGTTTCTCAAGTGAGGCTGTTAGATGCTCTTCATTTTCAACAATTGTAGAAGTATTCAGACTCCATGTACAGAGAATATTTTTTGGAACATCATTTTCAAGTAGATATTTTATATTGTCTGATTTTGTCTTAAACTCTAAAATTACATTAGGATTATTGCGTGCAAATGCAAAGAGTGCATCAAGAATACCCTCACGATTTCCAAACATTAAAGAGTCACTTGCTTGTCCTGTGCCTATGTGATAGGTTTTGTTTTTGTCAAGATTGAGATTGAGTAGTTTATCTTTAAAGCCACTGTCAAAAGTAATAGTATTTTGATTGTAAAAACTTTGAATAGAGCAGTAGGAGCAGTCAAAGCCACAACTTTCAACAGCATCAAGCGTTAAAAGATTACAGCATCTTGTTTTTTCTGAAGCAACAGGGCAGAGTCCTAAGCCAAAACCCTCTTTAGGGGCAGTCTGAAATGTGAACTTTTGTTCTTGTGGAATGTTTTTGAGTGAAAAGTCCTCATAAGAGTTTGGTTTGTCTCTTATCTCCTGATATGCTTTGACTAAACGGGTGAAAACGACTTTTCTTTGAGAATGTTCTGGAAAAATTACTTTGATTCTCTTCTCATCCCACATCCCTAAATCACGGGCAATAGTAATAATCTGTTTTATCTCTTGATTGGAAAATTTGTAAAAAAAAGCTCGCTCTTGAATGAACTCTTGTTCATCTTGAGAAAGCTTTTTGTAAAAAGTATTGTTAATAGCGTTGTTAAATTTTTTTGCATATGAATTCATATGCGAATTTTAGCAAAATTATACGCTTATTGGATAGGAATAACTTTCGCTTTTGGTTTTTGTAGCTCTTTTCTTGGAACTACAACAGT
This sequence comes from Sulfurimonas sp., assembly GCF_027056685.1. Lineage (GTDB taxonomy): Bacteria > Campylobacterota > Campylobacteria > Campylobacterales > Sulfurimonadaceae > Sulfurimonas. Next base: position 25,030 of record NZ_JALUKE010000114.1, on the reverse strand, counting down.
TAAAATACCATTTTTATAGCTTGTGGTGAGTTGGTCTTGCTCTACATTTTCTGGAAGTTGGACAGCTCTTTCAAAACTACCATAAAAAATCTCTTTTTTTACAACATCTTTTGTTTTTTCATCTTTAGCTGCACTTTTTTCTCCTTTGAGAGTAAGTAGATTATTTTCGTCTATGCTTAGTTTAATGTTCTTTTTCGGAACACCTGCTAAATCAAACTTCAAAGTAATCTCTTTGGCACTCTCTTTGAGATCCATTCTAGGATAATTAAAGTTATTAAGCTTTGCATTTGTAAAATGCTCATTTACAAGTGTATTAAAGTATTGATTCATCTTTGCAAATTCAGCATTATATGGACTTTTTGCATTTATAACATCAGCACTTACTACTGTAGTTAAAAGTGAAGCTAATGCGATTGCACTTAAATATTTTTTCATAACAGACTCCTTAAAAGTGTTTAAGAAAATTTTATAGCTCTTTTTTAAACATAGAGTAAATACCCAACTAAACTATTTTTCTAAAAGATACTGACTTGAGCGTTCCAACAGCTTCTGAAAATTCTTAATTTTTATGTTTCTTCTACTTGTTTCTATAAGTTCATCGGCTTTTAACTCTTTAAGAGTACGCTCAACAACATGACGGACAGTTCCAAGTAGCTTGGCTATTTCAGAGTTAGAGAGATTTTGTAAAAGATTGTACTTGAAATGTTTGCTAGGGTTCATATTGTCAATAAGCAAATTGATAAGTCTCTCTCTTGTGTCATGGAGTGCTAAATCAGAAGCGAGTTCTTCAGTATGGCGCATCTGTGCTGCAAGATAAGGAAAAAACTTTTTATTAAAAGTGGTGTCATTATTGAGCCAGTAACGAACTTTTTGGATGGGTAAACGCAGCACCTTTGCATTTTCAATGACTTCATAAGCTACATCATGCGCTTGATTGTCTAGCAGTGTAATCACATCAAACATATCGCCACGCTTATAAATAAATAGGGTATGCTCTTTGGCATTTTGAAAATTTATTTGGTATGTTTTTATTTTTCCCTCTACCAATACATAAAAGTATTTTAAAAAGTCATCAGGAAAAAAGGGAGAAGAACCTTTTTCATACTCAAAAGGCTGTGCATATTTGAAAAATTCATCTTCAAATGTTTTACTTGTATCATCTAAAAGTTCTAAGTGTTTTGAATTGCTTTGCATGCTATAATTGTAACATATTCAATAAGGTGTTTGTATGCTTGATGCGGAAAAATTGTTTTTAAATATGTTGCTTCTTTTTAGTGCTAGTGCTTATTGGTTTGTTACAGGGCATCTTTTGCCTGCAATATTGGGGTACATAATTTTATTTCTTTATTTTTTTGACACTACATTTGCTTTTGTAGATTTACTCCTAAGCATCGTGACTTTATGTGTTATTATCTATTTTTTCGCAATCGATTATTTGTACAAGGATGATCCTAGTAATTTTGCACAGTTTGGATTTAGTACAATCTATATGTTAGTGATATTTTTTAAAGCAAAAAGTATTTTTGACTCAGAATAGAGAAAAAATATTTCATTTTGCAATATAAATTCTTATTTGTAAACTTTTTTCCTAAAATACAAAGAAAAAAGAGTATGTAATGGTTCTTGGAAAATGTCCCTTTTGTGATGATGGTGAGATAGAAGTCCGTGATAAAGAGGTGCGGGGAAAAAAGGTAAAACTTTATGCTTGTACTAATGCACATTGGACGAGTGAAGATGGCGAGATGTATGAACTTACAGCAGATGCAACATGTGGCTTTAAAATATGGCAAAACTCCTTGGCAAAATATGGAAAATGGCTAACATATAAAGAGGTACGAGAATTACTTGATGCTGAGGAGCTTGAAGTCGAGCTGTTGAGTAAAAAATATGGTAAAAAAATCTACTATAAGAAAACCATAGTATTAAATGAAGAGTACGGAGTAAGTGTTATTTGGGATTAGTTTTGATAGAATTAAGCTATGTTAAAACAGTATCAAGAAGCGATAGAAAATAGTAATATTGTCTCAAAAACAGATATTAATGGTGTGATTACTTTTGTGAATGATGAATTTTGCAAAATATCTGGATATAAAAAAGAGGAGCTTCTGGGTAAAAATCACAATATAGTGAGACACCCTGATGTAGCTTCATCGACATTTAAACTTCTTTGGAAAACAATCAAAGCAAAAAATATTTATAAAGGTACTGTTAAAAATTTAGCAAAAGATGGCTCAACTTTTTATGTAAATACAACTGTCACACCTATTTTGGATGAAGATGGAAATATTAAAGAGTATATTGCTATACGCTATGATGTTACACAAGAAGTCTTTTATAAAAAATCATTGGAACAAAAAGAGAGAGAACTCGCACTCCTCAATGCAGATTTGGAAAAGAGAGTCGATGTAAAGACAAAAGAGTTAAAAGAGTTGAATGAAACCCTTGAAAAAAGGGTGAAAGAGGAGATTGTTAAAAATGAGGAGAAGCAAAAGGTAATGTTTTGGCAGTCGCGTTTTGCCTCTTTAGGAGAGATGCTGGCAAATATTGCGCACCAATGGCGACAGCCACTTACGGAGTTAAATCTTACACTTTTTAGTCTGAAAAAAGCATCTCTGTATCAGGAGATGGATGAGGTAGATTTGCTTTATCGTGAGAGCAAGGCAATTATTAAACATATGTCTGAAACCATAGAAAATTTTTCAAACTTTTTTAAACCCAGTAGAGAAAAACATCATTTTGAACTGGGTGCTAGCATTCAAGAAGCCCTAAGTATTTTAGACAAAGTCTTAAAAAGAGATATGATTCATGTAAAAACTCTCTATGAAGATGTTGCAGTCTTAGGTATCAGTAATGAATTTACGCAGGTTATAATTAATCTTATTAAAAATTCAAGAGATGCCTTTGTGGACAATGGGGTGTTAATCCGTGAAATTGAAATTGCTGTAAAACAAGAAAATGGCTTTGCATATGTGAGTGTGGAAGATAATGCTGGAGGCATTAAAATGAAAGAGAAAAATAAAATATTTGAACCATATTTTACAACAAAGCATACTTCACAGGGAACTGGATTAGGACTTTTTATGTCAAAAATGATTTGTGAAAAAGGGCTAAATGGCTCTTTAGAAGTATTGTCAAAAAAAAATACTACGACTTTTATTATTAAAATTCCATTAGAAGAAAAATATGAAAAATAAATTTTTTAAGACATTACGGGTACTTCTTGTAGAAGATGAACAAAGATTATCTACACTTTTAAAAAATGCTATTGGGGAGAGCTTTTATAGTTTTAATATTGCTAATGATGGTGTAGAAGGTTTAGCGTTATTTAAAAAAATAGTACCCGACATTATTATTACCGATATTATGATGCCAAATAAAACTGGGCTTGAAATGGCACAAGAGATTAGAGAACTCAATGCAAATATTCCTATTATTATTTTAAGTGCATTTAGCGAAACAGATAAACTTCTTAGTGCAATTGATGTAGGGGTGGTGAAGTATTTTATAAAACCATTTGATCTGGATGAACTTTTAGATTATATTGGTTCATTAGAGCACTCTTTTGGCAATAGAGTTGTGCTGCTAAAAGATGATTTTTTATTTAATAAAACAAAAAAAGTACTTTATAAAAAATACAAGTACATAGCACTTACGCAAAAAGAAAAGCAGTTTTTATCTCTTCTTATTGATAAACAGACAGAAAAAAGCTACATACTCCCTTACGATGAAATCAAAAAAAAGTTATGGAAAGAGTGTGTAAGCGATGAAAGACTTAGAACATTTATACGAAGATTTAGAGCAAAGACTTCAAAAGATTTGATACAAAACATTAAAGGGGAAGGGTATCAGATAACTGTAGTTGAGTTATAAGACAGCTCTTATCGCCATATTATTTTAAGTTTTGATGAGAGCTTAGATTTGTCAAATAATTTGGAAGCTTTTGTAAGGTTACCGATATTGTTTGAGGTCTCTTTAAATTCTTGAATGTAATAGGGATGCTTATAGGCTCTTGAGCGTAAATCTGAGATAATAGCATTTATATCCTCCTCGTTAAGAAGATCTTCGTGAAGAGTTGTTCTGACTTCAAAATCTATATTTTCTTCTATAAGCAGGTTTAATGTTACAGAGAACGCTTCGTACTTATATGAATGCGTTATAGTGAAAAATTTATATTTTGGTGCCTTGTAATCGAGGGCAATATAATCTATTAGCTTGTGTTGAAGCAAGCTTTTTATTTGTTTAACATTAGTTCCATTTGTATCTAATTTGATTAAAAAACCAAGATCTTTAATAGCTTTACAAAGGTTTATTAAATCATGGTTTGTCGCTTCTCCACCTGATAACACTACAGCATCTAAAAGAGATCTTCTTGTGCGTAAAAATGTAAGAACATCTTCTATGCTGTAAATACCCTCTTTTGCAAAGACAATATCTTTGTTGTAGCAATATTCACAGCGCATATTACAACCTTGAAACCAAATGATACAGGCAAGGTGTTGTGGATAATCAAGATGTGTAAATTTTGTTATATCATAAACGGGTTTATGACTACTCTTTAAATTGAATACGTTGCCTGTGTTCACCTGTTTTTCCTATATTAAAACTCTCAACGGGTCTATGGTAGCCCATTACTCTTGTATAAACAATACATTTTTGTCTTTTACTCTCTAAGAGCACTAATATCTCTTCTTTACTCATGATATCTCCTTAATTTTATTTCATAAAATGAAGCTATTATTCATCAATTGTGTTCGATGCGAGGAGTAATCCTGTCATCTACGCTAACGCTAAGTTCCCTTCAGCAGGGGGCTTACGCAACTTTGTTGCTTCTAGGTTTAAGTTTTCATATTTTGCAATGAGCTCTTCGTCGCATTTTGGACAGAACTCATGCTCTCCTTCGATGTAGCCATGTTTTGGGCAGACTGAGAAGAGCGGTGTGATTGTAATATAAGGCAGTTGGAAGTTTGAAATAACATTTTTTACAAGTTTTCTACACGCTTCAGTAGAGCTGACACGCTCCTGCATATAAAGATGTAACACTGTACCGCCAGTGTATTTTGTTTGGAGTTCATCTTGTAACTCCAGTGCTTCAAAAGGATCATCTGTATAATCTACGGGAATTTGGGAAGAATTTGTGTAGTAGATATTGTCATCCATACCCGCTTGGATTATTTTGTCACCAAAACGTTTTTTATCTTCTTTGGCAAATCTATATGTTGTACCCTCTGCTGGCGTTGCTTCAAGGTTATAAAGATTTCCTGTCTCCTCTTGAAACGCAACCATTCTATCTCTCATATGGTTGAGAATTTCTAGGGCAAAGATCATACCATTTTGTGTGGTAATATTTTCTTCTTGATCGCTAAAGTTAAGAATCATCTCATTGATTCCATTTACTCCTATTGTGGAGAAGTGATTGTGAAAACCTGGAAGATACCTTTTTGTATAGGGGAAAAGCCCTCTTTCATACATTTCTTGTATAAAAATACGTTTCTTTTCCAAAGTAGATTTTGCATGGAGCATCAAGGCATCTAAGTTTTCAAAAAGTGCTTTTCTGTCATGTTTGTGTAAAAAGCCGAGCCGTGCCATATTGATAGTGACAACACCTATACTTCCGGTCATTTCAGCACTGCCAAAGAGACCACCGCCTCGTTTAAGAAGTTCTCTTAAATCAAGCTGTAGTCTGCAACACATACTTCGGACATGCCCTGGTTTATATGCTTCTTCATTCTCTATTAGTTCTCCATTAGCATCGCGTTTATATTGACTGCCAATAAAGTTTTGAAAATATGATGAACCAATTTTTGCTGTATTTTCAAAAAGCAAATCGGTATTTTCGCCATACCAGTCAAAATCTTCAGTAATATTGACTGTTGGTATAGGAAATGTAAAAGGTTGACCGGTCTTGTCTCCCTCTGTCATAACCTCATAATATGCTCTATTTATCATATGCATCTCTTTTTGAAAATATTTATATGTCATATCGGTGAGAGAGGCGGCTCCTCTCTCTTTTGCTTTGAATCTTAGATTGGCATCAGTAATATGTTCAAAGAGATGTCTTTGCTCACTTGTTGGAATTTGATCCTTTAAATCATCAGGAACATTCCAATCTATTGTGATATTTGTAAAAGGTGATTGTCCCCATCGTGCAGGAACGTTAAGGTTATATATGAAACTACGAATACTTTTTTTTACCTCCTTATAATCGAGTTGGTCTTTAAATAGATATGGTGCTAAATAGGTGTCAAAAGAGGAAAAAGCCTGTGCTCCTGCCCACTCACTTTGCAAAATTCCTAAAAAATTTGCCATCTGTCCAAGAGCTTCTCTAAAGTGTTTGGGAGCAGAGCTCTCTACTCTTCCTCTCACACCGTTAAATCCCTCATCTAGAAGAACTCGTAGACTCCAACCGGCACAGTAGCCAGTAAGACAGTCTAAATCATGTATGTGATAGTCCCCATTTCTATGCGCATACCCTTCTTCTTTTGAGTAGACTTTATCTAGCCAGTAATTTGCAATCACTTTACCTGCAGTATTATTTACAAGTCCTGCATTGGAGTAGCCTGTATTTGAATTTGCTTTAATTCTCCAGTCCCTTCCATTTATATACTCCTCAATTGTCTGCGTTGAGCTAATATATGTTGTATCGTCATCCAAAATTTTTTCTCTTTGCATTTTGTGCATATGACGATAGAGCATAAAAGAGCGCATTACAGGAAAATATTTGTTTTTATATAATTCATATTCTATTAAATCCTGAATATCTTCAACAGCAATTGTACGTTTGTGGTCAAGTACCTCTAAAACATTTATAAAAATAGACGCATCATAAGAAATATTTTCACTTTGAAATGCTTTTTTAATCGCATCTTCAATTTTATAAGAGAGAAATTCTGTATAAGCTCCACTCCGTTTTAAAATATACTCTACCATGGGCTACTCTCCTAAAGTGATTTGAGAAGTTTATAGGAAATCGAGTTAAGTTCTAATAATAATTTATGTCACTTTTGTGTCACTTTGCTTCTATTTCTATTAAACTTAATAATACTTTTACATTATTTTATGTATAATTCCCATCCACTTTACTGTTTTAACATAAAAAGAGTATTTCTATCTTTATATATACTATATAAGAGATAAAAGTATTGGCAAATGAGTACTCTTACCGATTTGTTCGGATTTTGTGGGGATATACAGTTTGCCTAAGAGCAGTAAAGATATACAAACAAAGGACTACTTATGAAAGTACGTGCTTCAGTAAAGAAGATGTGTGATGACTGTAAAGTTATCAAAAGAAGAGGAATTGTAAGAGTAATTTGCAAGAACCCTAAACATAAACAGAGACAAGGATAACCATGGCTCGTATTTCTGGTGTTGATTTACCTAAGAAAAAACGTATAGAATATGGTCTAACATATATCTATGGAATAGGTCTTCATGCTTCTCGTCAAATATTAGACGCTACAAGTATTGATTATAATAAAAGAGTTTTTGAACTTAATGAAGCTGATATAGCTGCAATTACTGCTGAAATCCGTGAAAACCATATGGTTGAAGGTGATTTACGTAAAAAAGTAGCTATGGATATTAAAGCACTTATGGACATTGGTTCATATCGTGGTCTTCGTCACCGTCGTGGTCTTCCATGCCGTGGTCAAAAAACTAAGACAAATGCGCGTACTCGTAAGGGTAAACGCAAAACTGTCGGCGCAGCATAAGGAATTATAGTATGGCAAAAAGAAAAGCTGTTAGAAAAAAAGTAGTAAAGAAAAATGTAGCTCGTGGTATCGTTCATATTGCAGCATCATTTAACAATACACTTGTAACAATTACAGATGAAATGGGTAATATGATTGCTTGGAGTTCAGCTGGTTCTTTAGGATTTAAAGGTTCTAAAAAATCAACTCCATTTGCTGCACAAGCTGCAGTAGAAGATGCAGTAGCAAAAGCACAAGTACATGGTATCAAACAACTTGGTATTAAAGTACAAGGTCCGGGTTCAGGTCGTGAGACTGCTGTTAAAGCAGTTGGAGCTATTGAGGGAATTACTGTTACATTTATGAAAGATGTTACACCATTACCACACAACGGTTGTCGCGCACCTAAGCGCCGTAGAGTTTAAGGAGATTACTGATGGCAAGATATAGAGGTCCAGTAGAAAAAATCGAAAGAAGATTTGGAGTAAGCCTTAACCTAAAAGGTGAGCGTCGTTTAGCAGGAAAATCTGCTTTAGAGAAGCGTCCTTATGGTCCAGGACAACACGGTCAGCGTCGTAAAAAAGTTTCTGAGTATGGTTTACAACTCAATGAGAAACAAAAAGCGAAGTTCATGTATGGTATTTCTGAAAAGCAATTCCACGCTCTTTTCGTTGAAGCAAGACGCCGTGAAGGTAATACAGGTACAAACCTTGTTACTTTAATTGAACAAAGATTAGACAATGTTGTTTACAGAATGGGATTTGCATCTACTCGTAGATTTGCACGTCAACTTGTAACACATGGTCATATTTTAGTAGATGGAAAAAAATTAGATATTCCTTCTTACCGTGTTAAAGTTGGTCAAAAAATTGAAGTTCGTGAATCTAGTAAAGCAAACAATCAAATTGTTCGCGCTATAGAACTTACAAATCAAACTGGTCTTGCTCCATGGGTTGATATTGATGCTGAAAAAGTTTTCGGTATTTTTACTCGTTTACCAGAGCGTGATGAAGTTGTTATTCCAGTTGAAGAACGTTTAATCGTTGAACTTTACTCGAAATAATAATTAATATAAAAGGCGTAAAAGATATGAAAAAAATTAAAACTACTCCACTTGCTCCACAAGAGTTCGAGGTAGAACAAATTAGTGAGAATGAAGCTAACATAATGGCGTATCCGTTTGAATCTGGATATGCTATCTCTTTAGCACATCCACTTCGCCGTTTTCTATTAAGTAGCTCAGTTGGCTATGCGCCAATAGCTATAAAAATCGAGGGAGCTAAACATGAATTCGATTCTGTTCGTGGTATGCTTGAAGACATCTCTGATTTTATATTAAATCTTAAAGAGATTCGTTTTAAAATAAATGGTGATGTAAATGAAACTGAAATAAATTACAGTTTTGCTGGACCTTGTACTATTAAAGGTTCAGATCTTGGTAATGATGATGTTGATGTTATGACTCCAGATGCTCCTCTTGCGACACTAAATGAAGATTCTACATTGAATTTTAGTGTAAAAGTAGCCAAAGGTATTGGTTATGTTGCAAGTGAAGATACTATGGAAGAAGTTGATGATGATTATATTGCTTTAGATGCTTACTTTACTCCTGTTAGAAGTGCGACTTATAAAATTGAAAATGTTCTTGTTGAAGACAACCCTAACTTTGAAAGAGTTGTTATGAACATTAGAACTGATGGACAAATCTCTCCTGTAGATGCGTTTAGAAATTCACTTGAAGTAATGTATGCACAACTTGCAGTATTTAATTCAGAGATTAATATTAAAGCCCCTGCAACAATAGAGAGAGTTGAAGAATCGCCAGATTTGAAAAAACTAACTACTAACATAGATAGTTTAGGATTAAGTGCGCGTAGTTTTAACTGTCTTGATCGCTCAAATATTAAATTAATAGGTGAAATTGTACTTATGAGTACAAATGATCTTAAAAATGTAAAAAATCTTGGAAAAAAATCTTATGATGAAATCGTAGAGAAAGTACAAGAGTTTGGTTTCGAAGTTGGTGCTGATTTAGCTGACGACGTAGTAACTGCATTAAAAAAGAAAATTGAAGCCGCATAACGGCATAATAAAGAGGAATAGATATGAGACATCGTCATGGATATCGTAAACTAGGTCGTACAAGTGCTCACCGTAAGGCACTTTTAGCGAACCTTAGTATTTCGTTAATAGAACATGGTAAAATTGAAACTACTGCTGTAAAAGCAAAAGAACTTCGTTCTTATGTTGAGAAATTAATTACTACTGCTGGTAGTAATGACTCAAATGCACACAGAGCAGTATTCGCTGCGCTTCAAAGTAAAGAAGCAACAAAAACTTTAGTAAATGAGTTAGCTCCTAAGTATGTTGATCGTGCTGGTGGATATACTAGAATTACTAGAACTCGTATTCGTCGTGGTGATGCTACACCAATGGCGTTTATTGAATTAGTATAAATTACTAATGTAGGGATTTTTCCCTACATCTTTCCAAATTACAAAAAATTCCCAATTCTAAAATACTTTTCAGGATAAAATAATGAGTACTTTCGCATTTGGAACTTACAGAATTACAGATCAAAATCCACTCCACATTGAAGCACTAAAAGAGGCAATTGAGGGCGGAATCGAGTTGATAGATACGGCTTCAGATTATACCGATGGTGGGGCAGAGCGTGCTATTGGCTATGTTCTTGACCGTACTCCAGATGCTATACGCAATAGAGTAAAAATCATTAGTAAATGTAACTATGTTGAGACGAAAGAGTCCTTAGCTAAAGAGTTAGATAAATCACTTCAAAGACTAAATCAAACAAAAATAGATTGCTATCTTTTTCAAAATCCTGAATATTTTTTATATGATGCAATAAATAAAGAGATGCCAAAAGATGCGATGCTTGATGCCATGTATGAGCATATTTTTAATATGTTTTCTGCTCTTGAAGAAGAAGTAGAAAATGGAAAAATAGACTCGTATGGCATCTCTTCAGATAACTTCTCAAAAAAGAGTGATGCTGTAGATTTTTTGCCATATGAAGATCTGATTCAATTGGCACAAAAGGCGGCTCATAAGCTTGGACATACGACGCATAGCTTTTCTACAATTGAATTAGCTATAAATATTTTAGAACAAGATGGACTCAAATGTGCAAAATGGGCAAAAAAAAATGGCTTGCGAGTGCTTGCAACTAGACCTCTTAATGCACACTATAATAATTTAACGTTTCGCTTAGCTGATTATGAAAACAGTAGAGAATACGATTACTACCTTAATGAATTATTAGAGGTGAGTGATGATAAGTTGCTAAAACCTTTGTACAATATAATAGAGCAAATGGATATGAACAAACATAAATTTGGATGGGTTGGGGAGTATGACACTTTTTTAATAACGCAAATTATGCCTCATATTCAAAAAGCTTTGCAAAATATAGATAAAAGTGCTTTGGAAGATTTATTAAGATACATCGAACTCTTTTTAGTTGAGTATAGAAAAACTGTAGCGTATGAGTGTTCGCTGCGTTTGAGAACAGAGCTAAAAGATGTTTTTAAAGAGTGTGATAAAAAACTTCAAGAGTGTGCTTTGGAGTTTTTACTTGAACAAAAAGATATTGACTATATTGTCGTTGGTATGAAAAGACCGACCTATGTACAGGAAATACTCACTTTAAAAAATTAGACTTCTTGCAGAACTTAGATATGTTTCAGAGGAAAGAAAAAAAGATGAAATTGTGCAAAATCTTTTTTAAAGCGTAGCTGTAGCTACGGTGAGAAAAAGTTTTGTGCAAGTTCGCTTTTTTTATTCCTCCCTTTGGGTAATTTATAGAGAGCTTTACTCTGCGTTAGATAACCTTCACCGTAGCTACGGCTACGCTGAAGAACATCTGCCTTGATTAAAACTCTCTATAAATTGCTGAAACATATCTAAGTTTTGCAAGAAGTCTATTAAGTAAATTTATATTTTATGAGTTGTTAAGCGATTTTGTCATATTTTATGAAAAACAAATGATAATTAAGAGCCAAAAGGATAGAGATGATACCATTTTCAGATGAAGAGTTATTGGAACCAGTAAAAGCGGTAATAGAAAAAGTAAGACCATCACTAGCATTAGATGGTGGAGATATAGATTTTATTACTGTGAAAAATGGTAGCGTATATGTACAACTCAAAGGTGCATGTATTGGCTGTGCAAGTAGTGGGAGTACACTTAAGTATGGAGTTGAAAGACAACTTCGAATGGATATACACCCAGAAATTACCGTTGTGAATGTGCCTGTAGGCATGGAACACGACATTGAAAGTTTATAGTATAGGTATTGAGTGCCACAAAAGAAGACAATGAGTAGAGTAAGTAAATATAAAATATTATCACAAGCAAAAGAGAGTTTTACAAGAGCAGAGTATAAGAGTGCCTTGTCAAAATTTGCAGAAGTATTGCAAAACTATCCAAATTCTAAAGAGGCATTTAATGGTGTGATTCTTTCAGAAATGGCACTGAGCGGTGAAGATGGTGCTGAAGCTCTTTTTGATTATTATGAAGTTTTAAAAGAAGAAGATAAAGAGCAGGCAGATATTGTAATGAGTGAAATTTTAGAGAGTATGGATGGCTCTTTAGAACGCTTAAGTGAAGTCTTTTCGGAACCTTTAAGAGAACGCTTAGAGTTTGAAGATGGAATTCTCTATAGTGATTTTAAACATTTAATAGAGGAAAATGGTAATTTTAAAGAAGTCTTTGAAAATATTATGTTTTCTACTCGTGTAATTATTACTAAAAAAGAGGATTTTATAGACTTTTTAGACAAGCTTATAGCAAACGGTTTCTCTGAAATGGCTTTAACTTATTTGGAAAATGCTTTAAGTATTTACCCTACAGAGAAAGTTTTAAGAACTCTTTTAAAAAAATTGATAAAAGGTGACAGTGTTGAAAATTGAGCTACCAGAGCAGTCTTACAGATATGTAACCGAAAATTCACAAAAGTGTGATAGTGAGACTGCATTTGTGCTTACTTATCAAAATAAAAAATATTTACAAAATGCACAAGATAATGGTGCATATTCGGTTATAAATATTCAAGATATAGCAACACTTTTTGGTATTGATAAAATAAAAATAGTTGGCATTACGGGAACAAATGGTAAAACGACTACTGCAAGTGCAATTTACTCTTTTTTACTTGATTTAGGTTATAAAGCTGCTATGCAAGGGACTCGTGGTCTTTTTATGAATGATGAAGTATGTGAGGGAAAGACACTTACAACACCATCTGTTTTAAATACTTATAAACACATTTACCAAGCTGTACAAGCTGGATGTGACTATTTTATTATGGAAGTTAGTTCACATGCGATAGAGCAGAAACGCATTGAGGGCTTAAATTTTTCACTTAAAATCCTTACAAATATCACGCAAGATCATCTTGATTATCATCACACTATAGAGGAATATATAAAAGTAAAAAATAGTTTTTTTCAAGATGAAGGAAAAAAGCTTATAAATAAAGATGAAGTAAAGGCTGCGTTTAACTTTAAAAATGCTTATACTTATGGTATTGAAAATCCTGCAACATATAGACTTATGGCATACTCTTTGAATGATGGTTCAAGTGGAATTATCCAACATTTTCAAGAGATAGTCCCTTTTACCGCCTCTTTACATGGATTTTTTAATCTTTACAACCTTATGGCAGCTATATCTGCAACGCATCTTATCACAGATAAATCTTTAGAAGAGATAGCAGATGTAGTAGATAATTTTGCAGGAGTAAGTGGAAGAATGGAACAGGTATGCGCAGTGCCTAATGTCATAGTTGATTTTGCACATACACCTGATGGAATGCAACAAGTATTAAATGCACTCAAAGAGAAAGAACTTATAGTGGTTTTTGGTGCAGGTGGTGATAGAGACAAAAGTAAGCGTCCTATTATGGGGCGTGTTGGGGCAAGTTTGGCAAAAAAACTTTTTATTACAAGTGATAATCCACGAAATGAAGATCCTCAGACAATAGCAGATGAAATAGTTGCAGGTATTCAAGACACAACCAATGTTGTAGTAGAACTCAACAGAAAAAAAGCAATAGAGATGGCACTTGATTCTCAAGAGGATGAAGAGGTTGTTGTTATTTTAGGAAAAGGGGACGAGAGTTATCAGATAATATATGATAAAAAATTCCCTTTTGATGATCGAGAGGTTGTAAAAGAGCTTTTAAATATTTAGCTCCTTTTAAAATCTAATATTAAATCCAGTATAGACTGCGTTTAGATGAGAAGTTGGGTTAGATGCATTGTCTAATTTTATCTTTTCGTAAGAGATATATCTGTATTGGTATGCTACTTCAATGTCCATTTGTTTTGAAAGTGGTATAAAAAATCCAGCACCTGCATGAAAATTCCCATAAGTAAGTGATTGATTATTAGTGTCTGCAGCTGTTTTTAACATTCCTGCTCCAAAACCGACTTTTAGATAAGGATTGATATAAATACCAAAGTCATAAGCCTTGAGTAGAGAGACATTAAATCCAAGCTTTTGTGCATCACCCTGTGCATAATATTTTGAGTGATTTTGTAGATAATTTATAGAAAATTCAGCTGCATAAGAACTTCTTTTTCCATATCCAATTTTGAGTGAGACTTCAGAGTTTGGAATTGTTGTTTTTTTACTTCTTAAATATGGTGCAAGTGTTTCATTTACCCTTGCGAATCCAAATCCTATATAAATATCGTTTGTATTTGCAGATAAAGCAGTAAAACTAAAAAGTGTTAATAAAAGTATAAAATTTTTCAAATAAAGCCTTTAATATTATTTGTAAAATTATATCTAAAAAGTTGCAGATAAGCTTAAAAATATAAACTTATCTTAGTATGTTAGACACTTTATGCATTATTTCGGTATAATTGCGCAAAAAATTAAGGACTAGTTTATGGGAATCCCTCAACCAGCATTTTATATATTTAAATGTGAGCAGTCAGCTCCTCCCGGTATGCCAAAACCATCTTGTGTAACACCACAAACACAGGATCTATTTCAATATCTTGCACAAAAATTGATGCAAGAGGGTGTAATGGGAACAGTACAACCTATTCGTACTTCATGTATGAATCGTTGTTCAGCTGGTCCTGTCATGCTAGTAGAGCCTGGTCATACAATGTATGTAGGTCTTACAAAAGAGAAAATCGACAAAATCGTTGCTGATCACATAATCGGTGGGAATGTTGTTGAAGAGTATGTCATTGATGAAGAGATGTGGGATGCACCAATCTCACCAGCTGATATGCAAAAGCAGATGGGTAGATAATAAATGACCATCGAGATGTTGTACAGCAAAATTCATCGTGCTACTGTTACAGATGCCAATCTAAACTATGTTGGATCGATTACAATAGATGAGGAGCTTTTAGAAGCTTCAAAGATGAGAGTTGGACAAAAGGTAGAAATTTTAAATATCAATAATGGTGAGCGTTTCTCTACATATATCATTTTAGGTGAACGCGGTAAACGAGATATTTGTTTAAATGGTGCGGCAGCGCGTAAAGTTCATAAAGGTGATAAAGTTATCATAGTTGCATACGCTACTTATGATGAAAAAGATTTAGAGAGCTATAAGCCAAAAGTTGTTCTTTTGAATGATGAGAACAATATAGACGCAATCCACGACGAGATTTAATAAGGATTTTGTAATGTTTACAAATTTAGGCGATATGGGAAAGATGCTTGAAGGGATGCAAGAGAATGCTGCAAAACTTCAAGAAGAACTTGAGTCTAAAACATTCAGCGTTAAAAGTGGCGGTGGAATGATTGAACTCACTGTAAATGGCAAGGGTGAGGTTGTTGATTTGAACATTGATGATGAGCTACTCTCTGACAAAGACTCCCTGCAAATTCTGCTCATCGGAGCGATGAATGATGCAAATAAAATGGTACAGCAGAACCAACAAAATAGTGCAATGGGCATGCTTGGTGGTTTAGGTACTTTAAATCCATCTGGCGGAAACAAGTAGGTGTTACGCCTATTTATCCTCGCACAACTCTTTTTACTCTCTCTTTATGCCTGTGATGGCACTTTTTCTTCTTGTATTCATAAAATAAAAGACTCACAATCAATTTACAAAAACAGACCTGCAGTAGTGGTGAAAAATCATCAACGCATTGTTTATTCACGGCAAATTCCAAACGCAGCAATAGTTAAATATGACCCTTTTTTGTCACTCTATCTTATAGAAGATAGAACTAATTTTAGATACCCATTCACTTTTGATAATAAACTTCAACTTCATACCGCAATTGTAAATGCACATGAAGCAAAAGCAGGTAAATTTATAAAAAAACAGATAGGGCTTGACTCTTTTGGAAAATATAGTGCCTCTTTATCTAAAGCAGCACTTATTTTAAATAGTTGCTGTTCACTTGAGGGAATTGTTACTTCTAATGGCATCATTAAAAAAGCTTACTTAAAACATTTTCTCAATGCAAAAAAAGTTGTTTATGGAGATATTGGTATAAGAGTTAAAGAGAATAAAAATGGCTCTGTACTTGTAACTGCTAGTGACCCTTTTATAAAAAATAATCCTTTTAAAAAGGGAGATTATATAATACTATACGATGGTAAGAAAATAGGCAATGCAGCAGAGCTTATGCGAAAGATTCTTTTTTCAGATATTGGTTCAAAACATAGTGTAACAATTAAAAGAGATACAAAATTTATAACATTTAAAGTGAAAATTCATAAGAGATATGGCGGTGGTTATCTTAGTGATACTTTTTTAGAACAAAAAGGGATATATTTTGATAAAGCTCTTCATATTACACGGCTTTATGGGAGCTTTAAGAATTATGGCTTAAAAGTCGGTGATAAACTTATAAAAGTAAACGCAGTCGCAGTAAATAACCAAGAACAACTGCGTCTGTATATAGAAAAATATAAAGACTACTCTTCATTGCTTTTTGAACGCAATAAGTTCCAATTTTTTGTAAATATTAAGTAGAAAAAGACTAAAATTTTACATGCAAAACTTCGAGCAATTTTTACTAGAAAATTTACCAACATCAAAGAGTATCCATCCCCATTATGAGGATGCTTTGCAAAATATGCTTAAAGCTGGCGGCAAGCGTTTTCGTCCTGCACTTTTACTAGGTGTTGTGAATGCATATAACCCTTTAATGCTCGACTCTGCCCGTTACGCTGCCTATGCGATAGAACTCTTACATACCTATTCACTTATTCACGATGATTTGCCTGCCATGGATGACTCTCCACTTCGCCGTGGGAATCCTACTTTACATGTGGTTTTTGATGAAGTAACTGCCATTTTAGTAGGAGATGCACTAAACACCTATTCATTTGAAGTACTTTCAAATGCTCCATTCTCAGATGAGACAAGAGTCAAACTTATAAGAGAACTCGCAAGAAATGGCGGTTTAAATGGTATGGTTCTCGGGCAAGCTATCGATTGTTATTTTGAAAACAGACCGCTACAAATCGAAGATATTAAGATTCTACATACAAATAAAACTGCAAAACTTATAGCCGCTTCACTAAAGATGGGTGCTATAATTGTTGGGCGTGAGGATGTTGCACAAAAACTGTATAATTTTGGAATTGATTTGGGACTACTCTTTCAAATACAAGATGATATTTTAGATGTAACACAATCGAGCCAAGAAGCTGGTAAACTGACACATAATGATGAAGACAAAAATAGCTTTGTAACTATTTTGGGCTTTGAGCGTGCAATGCAAGAGGCAAATGCTTTAGCACAAAGATTACTACAAGAGATGGATAATTTTGATGAGAGTTTACAAAGTGAATTGTCACCTCTATTAACCAAATATATAAACAGACACAAATAAATGAGAAACCGACTGCTTAGTGAGCTTTTTTCCGAGGGCAAATCCTCCCTATGGTCTGAGCCTCTTCAAAAAGCCCACTAAGCAGTCTACTTAAAGGAAGAAAACAACATGAAGAATAATGAAATGCGCAAAAAGATGGCAGATACTATTAGATTTTTAGCAGCCGATATGGTTCAAAAGGCAAATTCAGGCCATCCGGGTGCACCGATGGGACTTGCAGATATTGCGGTAGTTTTAAGTGAACACTTAAATCACAACCCTAAAAATCCTGCATGGCTGAACCGTGACAGACTTGTATTCTCAGGTGGACATGCGACAGGGCTTATCTACTCTTTGTACTATCTTTGGGGCTATGGACTAGAACTTGAAGACTTAAAAGAGTTCCGCCAACTCGATTCAAAAACTCCAGGGCATCCAGAGTATGGACATACCGCAGGCATAGAAATCACGACAGGACCACTTGGTCAGGGTGTGGCAAATGCAGTTGGTTTTTCTATGGCTTCAAAATTTGTTGGGGCACAAGTAAATTCAGATACGGCTGATTTAATTGACCATAATGTTTACTGTTTATGTGGTGATGGTGACCTTGAAGAGGGACTCTCTTATGAAGCGTGCTCTATTGCCGGACATAACAAGCTTGATAATTTAATTTTGATTTATGATTCAAACCGTATCACCATTGAGGGTACAACTGATTTGAGTATTAGTGAAAACATTACAGAGAGATTTGAAGCGCAAGGATGGGATGTTTTAGAGTGTGATGGGCATGATTATGATGATATTGATGCGACACTTACAACTGCAAAAGCAAACACAAGACCGACGCTTATTATTGCAAATACTATAATTGCAAAAGGTGCTGGAAAATTAGAAGGTTCGCATCATGCGCATGGTGCACCACTTGGTGAAGAGGTGATTGCTGAAGGGAAAAAAGCAGTAGGATTTGATCCTGAGAAAAAATTCTTTGTCGATGATGATGTACTTGCACGATTCAGATGTGCTGTTGAAGAGGGTGATTTACTAGAGCGTGAGTGGATTCACAGACAAAAGACAGTGCCGTTAATGGAACAAAACGAGGCATTAAAAGCACTAGAAAATCCTGATTTTTCAAGAATAGAGTGGCCAGAGTTTGATAAAGCTGATGCAACAAGAAATACAAATGGAAAAATTCTTAATGTAATTGCTCGTGCAGTGCCAAGTTTCTTAGGTGGTTCAGCAGATTTGTCTCCATCAAATAAAACATACTTAAATGATATGGGGGTCTATCCAAAAGGGCGTAATATTTATTTTGGTATTCGTGAACATGCTATGGCTTCCATTGCAAATGCTATGGCACTTTATGGACCGCTTAAACCATTTACATCAACTTTCTTTGTATTCTCAGATTACTTAAAACCTGCAACGCGTATTGCAGCCCTTGCCGGTATTCAACAATTTTTTGTTTGGACACATGACAGCATCGGTGTAGGTGAAGATGGACCGACGCATCAGCCTATTGAACACCTCTCACAGTTCCGTGCATTGCCAAACTTCTATGTATGGCGTCCAGCTGATGGTGCTGAAAATGTAGAGGCGTGGAAAACAGCATTACAGATGAGTAAATCTCCATCAGCCTTTGTATGCTCTCGTCAATCTTTGGCAGTTCTTCCAAAAGCGGTTAAAGGTGAAGCATCTCGTGGTGGATACCTCCTTGCAAGCGATGTAAACGCAGTCATTACACTTATGGCATCAGGAAGTGAAGTAGAACTTGCACTTAAAACAAAAGAGGCACTCAATGAAAAAGGTGTTCCTGCCAATGTTGTAAGTGTACCGTGTTATGACCTTTTTATAGAGCAAGAGCAATCTTACATTGATGAAATTATCATTCCTGATACGAAAAAAGTAGCTATAGAAGCTGCACGCGGACTTGAGTGGTACCGTTTTGCAGATGAAGTAATAGGTATGGACACTTTCGGTGCATCAGCACCTGCGGGACAACTCTTTGAGAAATTTGGCTTTACTGTTGATGCTATTTTAGAGAGAATTAAATAAAAAGAGGCTTATTAGCCTCTTTTGTATGCTTGCTGCGTTTGGATTCTATTATCTACATATCCCCGTCCAATCGTAAAATGGTAGAGTGACTGGTAGCTATTGTTCTTCATCCCCAATATTTGCTTATGTACCAAATCATCTAAAAAACATCCTATGCCTGTTCCTGAAAGACCAAGTGATGTAGCTTCAAGATAGAGTTGCTGTCCTATGGCTCCACACTCCCAGTAGAGCTCTTTGTATCGGTGCGCGTCACACTCTAAAAGTTCCTCTGCATATCTGCAGAGCATTCCCAGCGAAAAAGCTCCATCACTTGCTATGGCTTGATTACAGCTAATGATTTTTGAGGCTTCTGTGTAGTCTTCTATTTCTAGTAGGTAGAGGTTTTTATATGATGTCTTTTGCCATAAAAACTCTTCTTTGAACTCTTTTTGCAGCTCATGTAGAGCAGATTCTTCTCTCACAAGTATGTAAAGTCCTTGTTTGTACTCGGCTACGCGATGGACAAACAAAAGTAGATGTGCTGCGTTTACTCTGCCATCTTGTGAACATATCGCTGCGTTTAGCAGGGTATGAAACTGCTCTGCCGAGATGCGTGACTCTTCTTTGTCCATTACATGAATGCTTCTGCGTTTAAGTATGACCTCTTTTGCCTCTTTGGTAGGTGCTCGTTTGACGCTACAGGCTTGATGTATGAGTGGTAGAGCTTTTGAGCGTTCTGCTGTTGCAGCTGCAACACGGGGAATAATCTCCCATTCATGCATTGAGGGGCTAAGTCTGTTTGCTATGCCTTCATACTGCTGCGGTAAATCTTTCAAAAGTGATGTGAAGTCGTGTAAAGGATTGCAGGACTTTTTGGAGACGATAAAAAGCATATCTGCTATCTCCTCTTCAAAAAAGCGCTCTTTTTGAGAGAGTCCAAAAAGTTTCTCTATTTGTGCATCACTGAGTGAGTCGATGCGCGTAAGCTTCCAGCCTAAAAGTTTGGCTGAAACTGCAAGTGCATTGTAAGCGTGCCCAGCATCGAGTTGCGTATAACGAAAAGCGCGTTCGCCATACTTCCAAGCTTCCCTCCATGGGATACTTGAGAGCCCAAGTAAAAAGCTCTCTTGTGGTAAACCTTGCCAAAAATTAGTGCTAAACACAGCAAGTTGTTCTAAAGTGTGCTCTTTTGGAGCGTAGTGCATAACGGTACTTTTTTCACTGCCCATCATTGGCGGTAAAACAAGATAGCTCTCTGTCGGGTGTAAGTTTCCACTTGAAGCGTTACAACGCACTGCCCAAGAGTTGCCATCTGAGCTTTTCCATGCGGCAATACCAAGTGAGAACTGCAGAAGTTGTGAGAGTGACTCTTTGAGCAGGGGTGCGTCTGGAAGCTCCTCATCAAGGAGTGAGTAGGGTGGAGTAGGGTTCTTTAACGCAATAGGAAGTAATATTTGCTTTGCGCCTTTGTACTCTCGAAAAGGGTCAGGTTGTGTTGCCCAGTCCATGTAGCCAAGTGATTTGGCATATCTTTGGTGTGAGTGTTTTGTTCGTTCATGGTAATCAAATACGATTTGTAGGTTTTTATTCATAGTTTTAGTGTAATCTTTTTTTCTTAAAAGTTTTTAGAAGAATTTGAGTTAGTTTTTCAAAGTAGCTCTTTTTAATGCAAGAGTTGATAAAAGTAGCTTATGAAATTTTCTGACTTAAAACTAACAACACCCTATCTTTCACTTTCGCCACTCTTTTACGACATGGCTGAACCTATGCCGCTTGAAAATCCTTTTCTCATTACAGCCTCACAAGATGCAGCAAAACTTTTAGGGGTAGATGAAAATCTTTATAGTGATGAAAAATTACTCTCTATTGTAAATGCACAAATGCAGCTTGAGAACTCCCGCTTCTTCTCGATGTGTTATGCTGGACACCAGTTTGGCTACTTTGTAGAGCGACTTGGTGATGGACGCGCCATAAATCTTGGTAAGGTAAATGGGCAAAATTTGCAGCTAAAAGGTGCAGGTTTGACACTCTATTCACGACAAGGTGATGGCAGGGCGGTGTTGCGCTCGAGCGTCCGTGAGTTTTTGATGAGTGAGGCGATGCACGGGCTCGGTATTGAGACTTCACGTGCTTTAGCCCTCATCGGAAGCGAGACAAAAGTTGCGCGTGAGCGCTGGGAGAGTGGGGCAATAGTGCTGCGTTTATCTCCTACATGGATACGATTTGGAACTTTTGAGTATTTTTATGCAAAGGGGGAATATGACAAACTCCAAGAGCTTGCCGATTATGTCATAGCCGAGTCATTTCCTGAACTTGAAAATGAAGAGGGACGCTACTTGAAAATGTATGCTAAAGTAGTGGGAAACACTGCCCGAACTGTAGCAAAATGGCAGACTTATGGTTTTAACCATGGAGTGATGAATACAGATAATATGTCCATAGATGGTAGAACCATTGACTATGGTCCTTTTGCATTTTTGGATGATTATGATGCGAACTATATTTGTAACCACTCTGATGTCGAAGGGCGCTACAGCTTTAAAAATCAGCCAGGTATTGCAAAGTGGAACTTGGCACAGTTGGCTCGTGCACTTTCTCCTATTGTGAGCCATGAAGCTTCTTTACTGGTGCTTGATGAGATGTTTTCAGCTGTATATGAGCGAGAATATCGTTCATTGATATATGGGCGTATGGGACTTGTTGAAACGGATGCAGAAGATGCACAACTGATGGAGTGGATGTTGGGGGCTTTAGAGAGTTCTGTCATAGACTACAACGGTTTTTTCCGTAAACTCTCACGCTATGATGGAGACAAATCGCCCATACTCGATAGTTGCGTTTACAGAGCACCATTAGATGAGTGGCTTGATGCCTATACTCTGCGTTTAGAAAAAGAGAAGCTTAGTCAAACGCAGCGAGAGAAGATGATGCTGCAAAAGAATCCAAAATACATTCTTAAGAATCATCTGCTCCAAGAAGCAATACTAAAAGCTGAGCGTGGAGAGTTTAGGATGGTGCAAGAGCTTTTGAAAGTAGCACTTGCACCATTTGACGAGCATCCTGAGTTGGAAAATTTAACAAAGCCGACGCCTGAGTATGCAAAAAACAGAAAACTCAGTTGCTCCTCTTAGAGGAAGCTAAGGAGTTTGACACCTACAAAGATAACACCCAAAAAGAGCAGAGATGTTATGAGTACGAGGGCTGTGACTATTTTTGGTTCGCAATCATAAAGTGAAGAGAGATTGACATTTGCCACTGCCAAAGGCATAAGCAGCTCAATAAATATAATGCCCTTTATCATGCCATTAAGCTCTATAAATGAGAGCACGACAAAAGCAAGCAGTGGTAGAAGTAAGAACTTGAACACGGTGACCCAGCCAATGAGGGTTCTGTTAATCTCACGAATTTTTGTTCCATAGAGATAAATACCAAATAAAAAGAGCTGCATTGTCATGGAAGCATAGGCACCCATCATTAGCATACTCATTATGGTATCACTCGGACGGTAGCCATAAACACTTAAAGAGATGGCAATAAACGCAGCCCAAAGTATGGGAAGTTTAAGAATATTTTTGAGTGACTCTTTGGCACTAAAAGTTCCCCGTGAGTAGAAATAGACTCCAATAGTATAAACAACAAAGACATTCATCAGATTGACCACGGTTGTGTATGGAATGGAAGCTTCACCAAAAATGGCGATGTTTAGAGGAATACCAAGATTTCCAGTATTGCCGATGAGCGCTGCAACCATAGCTATGGAGTACTCTTTTTTGTTCTCAAAGAGCTTTTTTGCAAAGAGCACAGAGACAACGAGGGCTATAATGACTATAAAAATATAGATAGAAGGTGCATAAAGAAGAGTGATGTTGACAGGGTGCAGTAAAAGTCCCCAAAATGTTAAAAAAACCTGTAAAAAGTAGACATTTAGGAGTGTAATGGTTTTATCATCTATCTGATCTTTAAAGCTGCGTTTGGCTATGTAGCCCATAACGATGAAGACATAGATACTTAAAATACTTAAAATTATTGAACTCATAAGAGAATTATACTGTATAATTTCACTATGAATAGAATCCAAGAGATAGAAAAAACAGTAAAAGAAAATTTGGCGGTGATGCTTTACTTCTCAGCACCGACTTGTAATGTCTGCCATGCACTCAAGCCAAAACTGCTTGAAGCGATAGAGGGGAACTTTAAAGAGTTTAAAATTATAAGTGTAGATATATCACTAGAGCAGGAGATAGCAGCACACTATGGTGTTTTTGCTATTCCTACGGTGCTTATCTTTTTAGATGGCAGAGAGTTTTTGCGTAAATCTCGTCATATGAGTGTTGATGAGGTAGTTCGTGAGATACAACGTCCTTATGAGATTATGCTCTCATAAAGATTAGCACTTAAAGGCAATGAGTGCAGCCGTGATGGCAACATTGAGTGACTCTACATCTCTTTGCATTGGGATTATGAGTTTTTTATTACAGAGTGCAGCAACTTCTTCGCTGACGCCTTCACTCTCATTTCCTAAAACATAAAGAGACTTCTTCCCCTCTTTTACATTGTAAAGACTCTCATCTGCTTCTAATGAAAGAGCATATATATCTGTTTCGTGCAGATCTTTGAGTACATCTTCAAGTTTGTCACAAAAATAAATAGGAAGTTTGAAAAGTGTACCTGCACTTGCTTTAACGACAAGTGGGGAAATCTTTGCAGAGTTCTTTTTTGGTAAGATAATCCCATCAATATTTCCCGCTGCACATGAACGGATAATCATTCCAAGATTTTGCGGGTTGTGTATGCCATCAAGAGCAATAAGACGAAAGGAGTTGAACTCTTTGAGCTTTGCTGCGTTTAGGTAGCTCTTGGAAATGATGTCTATGGCAACACCCTGATCTTGTTTGGCGTTTTTAGAGATTCGAGAGAGAGTATTTTTGTCGTGATGGGTGATTTCAATATTTCTCTCTTTAGCTAAACGCAGTATCTTTTTAATAGCACCGTCTGGCTTGTTTGAACTTGCCATATGGAGCTTGTGAATTTCTATAGAGTTGTCTTGGAGCATCTCTACAACAACATTACGCCCATAAAGGGTAATAATTTTCTCAAAAAAGGCTTTTTTCTTTTTGTACTCTTGTGAATCTTGCATATTTTCTCCTACTCTACTATATTATAAACAATTTCTGTTTTGTTTTTTATCACTTTTATCTCAGCGACATTTAAACCTTCAATCTCAAGTTGCATAAATGCTTCTATGCTCACAATATTATGTTTTGCTATTTCACGCAGCACTATACCTCTATAAGCTTTTGCCCAGTGACTCACGGTTTTCCCATTTTTTAAAAATTTGAGTGTAGTGTAGGGTTTTGTGCTTTTATAAAATTTATCATAATACCCAGCACGCAAATCAAGCACTTCATGTGCATTAAGGTAAAGGTCTATCTGATAAGAGAAACGCTTTTTGTAAAATTTTTCCGGTGTAATATTGCCTATGCTG
>NZ_JALUKE010000113.1 GCF_027056685.1 Sulfurimonas sp. | reverse complement strand
AAACAATTTTTGAAAGACATCGCCATCGTTATGAAGCAAATCCAGCATACAGACAACAACTTGAAGAGGCTGGTATGATTGTAACAGGTGAATCAAATGGACTTATTGAAACTGTTGAAATTCAAGGACATCCTTGGTTTTTAGGAGTACAGTTTCATCCAGAATTTACTTCTCGCTTACAAACTCCAAACCCTTCAATAGTTGCATTTGTAAACGCTAGTTTGAATGCTGAATAAAGTAAAACAACTCAGTAAAGCAGACCTTTTTGAACTTCTCTCAAATAGGTTCGATACTGAAGAGGTAAAACTCTCCCAAATTCCAAATCCTGCACTCCTTTTAAACGCAACAAAAGCAGCAAAAAAGATTGCTCATGCAATACAAAATAACAAACGCATAACACTTGTTGGTGATTATGATGTAGATGGCGTAAGTTCCACTGCCATTATGGTGGATTTTTTTAGACAAATTCCTTACCCTCTTGAAGCCATCATTCCCAATAGATTTCGTGATGGTTATGGAGTAAGTCCAACTGTGCTTGAGAGAGTAGAAACTGATTTAATCATTACCGTCGATAACGGCATCTCTGCTATTGCTGCAGCTGAAGTTTGTAAAGAGAGAGGCATTGACCTAATAATTACAGATCACCATACCCCCTCACAAAATCTTCCAGATGCATTCACCATAGTTGATCCAAAACTCCCAGAAGATAGCTATCCATTTCAAGAGATTTGTGGTGCAGAAGTAGCGTGGTTACTCTTAGGATTAGTAAAAAAAGAGTTACAACTCAACATCAATATGAAACAGTTTTTAGATATTTTAGCGATTGCTATCATTGCAGATATTATGCCACTTGTAAATATGAATAGAACGCTTGTCAAAGAGGGTCTAAAATTGATGATGCACTCAAAAAGACCTGCATCTATCATTATCCACGACTTTTTAAACAAATCAAATATTACAAGTGAAGATATTGCCTTTCAAATTGCGCCGCGAATTAACTCTGCAGGACGACTTGAAGATGCCTCTATTGCACTTGAATTTTTCACAGCAAAAGATACCCATACTGCCTATAAACAATTTGAACTTTTAAATCAACTCAATGAACTGCGAAAAGAGACAGAAGCACAAACAACAAAAGAAGCAATGCTGAGTGTTCATGAAGATGATAAAATAATTGTAGTAGCAGGAGAGGGGTGGCATGAGGGTGTTGTTGGCATTGTTGCTGCACGCCTTGTCGATAAATTTGCTCGTCCAGCTATTGTGCTTAGTATAGATAAAGAGATAGCCAAAGGAAGTGCTAGAAGTATCGGTGATGTCAGTATTTATGAGCTTATCAAAGAAAATGAAGAGCTCTTAATGAAGTTTGGTGGTCATAAAATGGCTGCTGGATTAGGACTTGATGTTAGCAATATCGCTGCGTTTAGAGAGGCGATAAACAAAAGTGCTAAAAAAATTCCAGCAGAAGACTTTATACCAAAAGAACAAATTAGCGGTATTTTAGATAGTGAAGATTTAGATATGGAACTCTTGGGACTACTAGAGCAGTTTGAACCTTATGGGGAAGCAAATACAAGACCTACATTTTTAATGAAAGATGCCGAAGTAGTGAGTATAAAACTAATGGGTGCAGACAAATCACACTCAAGAATTGAAATAAGGCAATACCCACATCAAAGAAAAACAGTAGAACTTGTTGCGTTTAGAAGAGTTTATGAGATGCCCACAGATAGAAAAATAACATGCAGTTACAGTGTTGCAAAAAATGAGTTTAACTCTAAAATATCTCTACAGCTCTTAATAAATAAGATATTTGAGTAAAAAAGGTAGAGATAATGGATGATTTAGCACAATATAATGCTATTTTCAAGCTAATTGACTTTACTCTGTTACAGACTCATCTTACTGCGTTTAGCCTAGAAAAAGAGCTACTCGCCATTGCAAATGATGAGACAATCTACATCTACGATACAAAAACAAAAAATCAACTCTATCGTATAAAAAGCCATGATGGAGCAATAAATAAACTTTTTTTTCTTCCTGATTCTCAACATATTCTTACTGCTACAAGCAGTGGTAGAGTCATTATCTACAACTATAAAGATGCACGCTACAATGTCCGAATATTTTCTTGGATAAAAAAATATAAAACCCAGCTACCAACAAGGATGTCTGCCTTTGCATTTAAAAGAGAACTCCTTGCTATAGGAACTTCAGATGGGAAAGTAAGGCTTATAAACCTTGGCAGTTACTCTATAGTAAAAGAGATAAACGCTACAAACGCAGCCATAGCCACACTCTGCTTTACAGACACAGAGAAATTAATAATAGCCGATGCACATGGTGAAATTTTTATCTATGATTTACAGAAGTTAGATAAACTTCAATCTGTTGTCACTCATTTAAGTTATACCAAACAACTGCTACATATTCCAAAAAGTGATTTTCTTCTTATCCATTCAAATCAGGATTTTATTACACTTTTTAATCTTAAAACGCATAAAATAGTACGCAATGAATACCTGAAATTTCATACAAATATATCTCATATGGCAATGAGTAAAGAGGGTAATCTTCTTGTCGTACTAGAAAATCGTGAAATTCTCCATATAACCCTCCAAAATGAAAAAAATCTAAAATCTCTTCTTTTACATAACATGATGCACGAAGCCTATGCCCTTGTTGCAAATAATCCACAGCTTTTAGATTCTAAAGAGTATAAAAAACTAGAAAAGATTTATAAGATAAAGTATTTAAATGCAGTCAATACTCTGCAACACTCAGATACAAAAAAAGCCCAACATATTCTTGAAAACTGTTCAAAAATCCAATCTAAGAAAGAGGATATAGAGCTACTTTTTGAGGCATATAGGTATTATGAAAGGTTTCAAACCCTCTGTATGCAAAAATTATATGCCCCTGCTTATGCTTTAAGTGAAAAATATCCACCTCTACAATACTCAAAAGAGTACAAAGAGATGGAAAAAGGGTATAAACGAGCATATAAAAATGCTCAAAAACAGATACTTTTAATGGATACTCAAAAGGCGAAAGAGTTGCTACTTCCTTATCTAGGTGTTGTATTAAAAAAAGAGAGTATAAATCTTATTCTTAAAGATAATAAAGATTTTTTATCCTTTTTAGATGCCCTTAAACAGCTGCAATACCATGATATAAAAAAGCTTTTAGCACTACATCCAAATTTTTCACAACTTCCTCCATATAAAGCATTTTTAGCTAAACTTGATGCAACTTTGAGCAATATAAACTCTGCACTAAACGCAGCTGCTATCCAAAAAGCTACGGAAATGATGCAAAGTATCAAAGGTATATCACTCATAAAAGCAGAACTGAAGTTTCTTGAACACAAAGCAGAAGTGATTGAAATACTTATGCAAAGCTACCAAGAGAGTGAATTTAAAAAGTGTTACGAAATTATAGATGAGTATCCGCAAATGTTTGTTGAGCTAAAGCTTGCAAAAATGCTCGAAAAACATTGGAGCAAACTTATGCAAAAGTGTGAAAAATATGCTCTCTATGGAAATATAAAAGGGGTAAAAAAGACACTCAAAGAGTTGATTTCAGTAAAAAGCAGAACAAAAAGGGTAGGGGAGCTTTTACGACTTACTTTTATTGTAGCTATTGATGATTTCATAAGCCAAAAAAAGTTTAATAGTGCAGAGAATTTCATCTACTCTTATATTGATATTTTTGGTCTTGATAGTAACTTACAAAGGGTTATGAAAGAGTATGA
>NZ_JALUKE010000112.1 GCF_027056685.1 Sulfurimonas sp. | reverse complement strand
GTTTATTGCTTAATATATGAACAGATTTCAAACAATATAGAACCCATTTTATGCTATTATTTAATCAATATAATAATTAGTGAGTTTACAATGATAGGTAAGATAAAAGATTTTTTAGGTTTTGATATAAAAGAAGAGAAGTACAAACTCTCTCATGATGATACATTTGGAATGATAGCAGATGAGAAAAAACCAGATAAATGGGTTTTTTCTACTTGTGGTTACTGTGGTGTAGGGTGTGGTCTTTATATCGGTGTAAAAGATGGAAAGGCCGTTTATACAAAAGGCAATCCGAAACACTTTGTAAATAAAGGAACGCTTTGTCCAAAAGGGCTTTCAGAGCATCAGATGATAAACTCTCCACATAGAATTCAAACGCCACTTATTCGTAAAGATGGCGAATTGCAGGAGGCGAGTTGGGATGAGGCTTTTACAAAAGTAAGCTCAGAGTTTAAACGCATTCAAAGAGAGCATGGAAACAGTGCTATTTCTGTCATAGGGACAGGGCAGTTCTTAACAGAAGAGTTCTACACGCTTGGAAAATTTGTGCAGTTAGGACTGCAAACAAATAACTACGATGGAAATACTACTCTTTGTATGGCTTCAGCAGTTATGGGCTATAAACAATCTCTTGGAAGTGACGGTGCTACAAGCTCCTATGAAGATTTTGAAAAGGCAGATACTATCTTTTTGGTAGGTGCAAATATTGCAGATAACCATCCTATTTTGACACTACACATTAATAAAAATCCTAAGAAAAAAGTGATAGTTATTGACCCTCGTGCAAGTAAAACTTCGCAGATGGCTGATTTGTATGTGCCAATAAAACCACGAACAGATTTAGCACTCTATAATGGTCTTGCATATATCATTTTAGAGCAGGGCTGGGAGAATGAGGGCTACATTAAAGCCAATACAAATGGCATAAAAGAGCTGAAAAAACATCTTCAAGATTATCCACCACAAGAGGTGGCAAACATTACAGGAATTGATGTAAAAACACTCTATGAACTTGCTCGTGAATTTGTTTCAAATGAGAAGGTCATTACTGGTTGGACGATGGGAATTAACCAATCATTTATGGGAACAGATACCGTTAGCTCTATTATAAATTTACATCTTTTAACAGGGCATATTGGACGAGAGGGAACTGGTCCATTCTCTATTACTGGACAATGTAATGCCATGGGAACGCGTGAGACAGGTTTTACTTCAAGTCTGCCAGGGTATAGAAACTATGGTGATGAAAAAGCACTTAAAGAGTATGCAAAAATTGTTAATGTGCCAGAAGAGATTATTCCTCGTGAGCGTGGTTATAAATATGCTGAGATTATTGAAGCTATAGATGCAGGGGAGATAAAAGCACTTTGGATAACAGCAACAAACCCACTTGTAAGCTTTGTCAATCAAGATAAATTGCGTAAAACTTTAGCAAAACTTGATTTGCTTGTGGTGCAAGATGCCTTTTTAGGAGATACTGCACAAATTGCTGATGTGATTTTTGCAGCAGCGACTTGGGGTGAAAAAGAGGGAACTTACACTAACTCTGAACGCCGTTGTAACAAAGCAAATAAAGCAGTTGAGCCAATAGGGGATGCAAAAAGTGATTTTGACATCATTGTTGAATTTTCAAAATATTTTGAGGGTGTTAATGAGATGCTTTTTCCAAATTGGAGTGAGCCTCGTGATGCGTTTGAAGAGTGGCGTAAGGTCTCTAAAGGGCAGTTGTGTGACTATAGTGGGATGACTTATGAGCTTATAGAAGAGCATGGCGGTATTCAGTGGCCTTGTAATGAGCAGTTTCCACTTGGTAGTAAGCGTCTTTATACAGAAGATATTCCATTTAGAACAGCCGATAAAAAAGCGAAACTTCTCTGTTTGGAGTGGCATCCTATGTCAGAGCCTATAAGTCCTGAATTTCCTGTTATTTTAAATACTGGGCGTACAGTGGAGCAGTGGCATACGCGTACAAAAACAAGAGACATTGCAATACTTGACAATTTAGCGCCAGAAGCGTGGGTGGACATTAGCCCTGATGATGCAAAAAAGCTAAAAGTAAAATCAGGCGATAGAATGAGTCTTTCCTCTCCTCGTGGTCGTGTGGATGATGTCGTTGTGCGTGTAACGGGAAGTGTAAGACCAGGGACAGTATTTGTACCATTTCATTTTAATGAACAGCTTGTAAATACACTAACCCAAGAGAGCTTTTGTCCAAAATCAGGTGAGCCAAACTTCAAACAGACTGCTATTCAGTTACATTCTGAAGAAGTTCCAGAAGGACTGCGTTTAGAAGAGCAAGAGGTAAGTGGTGCCATTGCACATCATAAAGTTGTTTTTGAGGGTGTGAGTGTAAAAAGTACCGAGAGAGAATTGAGCGGTGTAAACTAGATGTAGATAGGGTAGAAGGACTAAAAGTTATTCTATTTTAAGTGCTTTAAAGAACATGTATTAAAAACATAGCACTCTTGTTATCTTGAGCAATATAGTCCCAAATATTGTTAAAAGAGTTTATAAATCTTGGTTCATAGATAATTTTCATGCTTACTTATTAGTATGTTGTTCTATTTCAGTCCATACTTCTGTATGTGAGAGTGGTTTGGTTTTTCCACTTTCAATATCTTTTAAAGCCTTGTGAAAATAAGCTTTATCTTCTTGAAATTGATTAGAGTTTATATAGTCATTTTTTTTATCTACAAGGTTTACAAGGTATTCGTTGATTTTTGATTGCATGTCCACACCTGCGTTTACAAGTTGTTTGTAAACATCATCTTGAATATTTAAGGATATTTGCATAAGTAACCTCACTTTTTAATATAAGTAAGTATAGCATAGTTTCATAGATACTTGAATTAGTGGATGGGGTAGAGGGATTCGAACCCACGCATAGTGGCACCAGAAACCACGGCCTTACCGCTTGGCGATACCCCAGTTTAAATTTGTTATATTTTTTGTTGAAAAGTTAATGTGGATGGGGTAGAGGGATTCGAACCCCCGAATGTCAGCACCAAAAGCTGATGCCTTACCGCTTGGCGATACCCCATCATTTGAAAGTAATAATTGGTTGCGGAAGCAAGATTTGAACTTGCGACCTTCGGGTTATGAGCCCGACGAGCTACCGAACTGCTCTATTCCGCGTTACTTGTATTTCAGGGCTTTTCAGCACCTGGTGTCTTTTTTTGTACTACCATTTTGTACTACTCCTGAAGTCAAGGGTGGCACACAGTGTCACAAAAAGAACAATCAATAAGAAGCTTAAAAGAACCGATTCATCGGGTCAGTCACTCTTGATTGATGGCGAAATTATAGCAACTTACTTTTAAATAAAGCTTAAATGTATTTAGAATGAAAAAGTGTTCCATATTTGCTCTATACGAGCTTTTTATAGTGGATGAGTATGTTTGGTTGAATGAAAGGGGCTTATGTGCGGTATATAGGGCTTGTGTGTGAATGAAAGGAGAGAAATCCTTCTCTTTTGCTGCAAAAAATAGGGTTAAATTAAGTCTGATAAATCTGCATTGGAGATATAATCATTACTCATATGAATATAATTTTCAGTAGTTGTCTGTATAGAGGCGTGGTTTAAAAGATGCGAAACCTCGGCTATTGGGAGTTTTTTGACTTGTAATAGCATATTTGCAAAAGTATGTCTAAATGTGTGATGTGGCTACACTTATTCATACTTAGAATATTTAGTAATTCTAAGATAAAATATCAGTATGAATAAGGATAAAAAGAAGATGAGAAACAGTCAATACACAAGAGAGTTTCGAGATTCCAGTGTG
>NZ_JALUKE010000111.1 GCF_027056685.1 Sulfurimonas sp. | reverse complement strand
CTGTGAAATACAATAGTGTTGGCGTAATAGCACGGGCATCAGGACTCTCTCAAGATAGGCGTATAAATAAATTTTACTTAGAGCATGGCTTTATCATGGCAAGTGAAGTGAGTGGTGATGTTGGTGCGCGTTTTAAAGTACGCATTCAAGAGGTAAAGAACTCTATGCAAATGATGCACAACTTTTTAGAAGAGGATGAGACTGCGTTTAGCGTAGGAGATGTACAAGATGGATCGTATCAGAGTTTTACAGAGAGTTCCATTGGTGAGCTTTTTATGGCAATAGATATAAAAGATGGGCTTATTGAGCGTTTTTTTGTGAGAGATCCTAGTTTTGTGAATTGGCAGGCGGTACATATTATGATGCAGAGTGACATCATCGCAGATTTTCCACTTATAAATAAAAGTTGTGATTTAAGTTATGCAGGAAATGATTTATGATTAAATTTTGGAATAAAAGAGTAAAACACGGAATTTTAACAGAGAATGAGCAGCTAGACAGAGAACTCTCAAAAATAAAAAAAGAGATAAAAGAGGGTGTTAAAAAGAGATTTGCAGGCTCACTTGCCATAAGAATGGTAGATAGTGGAAGTTGTAATGCGTGTGAAGCAGAGTGCAATGCTCTTGCAAACCCTTACTATGATTTAGAGCGATTAGGTATCTACTTTGTGGCAAGTCCACGCCATGCAGATGTATTGCTGTTGAGTGGTATTATGACTTTTAATATGACACCACATGTAAAAGAGGCTTACGCCCAGATTCCCGCACCAAAATGGGTAATAAGCTTGGGTGATTGTCCTGTAATGCAAGCCCCATTTGATAAAACATATGCCATAAATGCCCCAGCAGAAAATCATCTCCCCGTAACCCACCACATAGCAGGATGCCCACCCTCTCCATTAGAAATTATGGAAGGTTTACTGGAGTTTTTGAAAAAGATTTAGAACGATTAGGAACAAAATCTAAAGGAGTTGGTTTTTTATAAACTCCAAGTAGTGTCCCTCCTCATTTTCGAGCTCTTTATGTGTCCCTCTTTGCACTATTTCACCCTCATCTAAAACATAAATCATATCTGCATTTTTTACAGTACTGAGTCTGTGTGCAATGGTGATGACTGTTTTTTTCTCTAGTATTGGTTTGAGTGCCACAAAGAGTTTTGTCTCGGTATGCACATCAAGTGCAGAGGTAGATTCATCAAATATTACGACACTTGGATTTGCTATGATCATTCTGGCAATGCTAAGTCGTTGGCGTTGCCCTCCTGAGAGTCGAATGCCGTGATGTCCTACGATGCTCTCAAGTCCATCGGGCATACTCTCAAACATATCTGAGAGTTGAGCAATTTTTAGGGCTTTAAAAATCTGCTCATCGCTGATGTTTTCATGCCCCATAGTAATATTGAAACGCAGTGTAGAGTTAAACATTATAGGCATCTGCAAGACTAAAAATATTTTCTCTCGTACAGAGTGTTTGTTTATTTCCTCGGTGGGAATACCGTTATAAAAAAGCGCACCAGATGTTTTTTCATAAAATCCTGAGATGATTTGAGCAAGTGTTGTCTTGCCACTTCCGCTTGCCCCAATAAGTGCTATTTTTGAGTAGGGAGCTACTCCAAAGTTTATGTTTTTAAGAATGAGTTTATCACTGCTTTCATAGCAAAAGCATAAATCACTCAGTGTAATATCGACTGCGTTGGAGTCTATTTCTTTCTCTCCACTTGTCTCTTTTTTAAGTGAGAGGACTTTGTTAATACGCTCTAACGCTGCTTTTGCAGCAGAGTAACTGTACTGCATAGAGAGAATATCTTGTACCGGAGTCATAATAAACCAGATATAGCCAAACATTGCAAACATCATTCCTATGCTAAGGTTTGAGTATGCTACTAAAAGCAGTCCACTTGCACGGATAAGCTCAAAAACACTTAAAAATATTGTGTAAGAGAGCTTCTCATACGCAACACTTTTAAAGTTAAAGAGGTTCGAGGTCTCTTTGATTTTTTTTGCCTGTTTGAGTGCTTTTTCAAAAAAGTAGTGTTCTTTGTTACTTGCTTTTATCTGTCCGTAAAGCTCCAGAGTCTCACCTACATCCTCTTGAAACGCAGCGATAGCTTTGTTCTCCTCTTTTTTGAGTGCACCTACTTTAGCAGACATTTTTTTACTTAAAAACATAATGAGTGGTTGGACAAAGAGAATGAGTATGCCTAAAATAGGATTGATGGCAATCATGACAATGCCAACGGCAAGCAGCGTTAAAACAGATGCTACAAAACGGCTTGAGCTGACCATAATGAAGTTATCAAGTGTGTCGATGTCGGTGATGAGGTTGGCAGTAATTGCGCCACTGCCTAGCGTTTCAAACTCATTCATGGAAGTATGTTCGAGGTGTGTAAGTAGTTTAGAGCGTATCATAAAGGTGATATATTTTGATATTTTTGTAAATATTTTTGTCGTGATGACACCAAGATAGTAGTATAAAAATCGTAAAAATATAACCACAAACGCAACGATGGCAATGTAGTAGAAAGCAGAACCACTTCCTAAAAGTGTGTTGATGGTGGGAACAATGTAATGGGGCTTGTGCAGCAGCACTTCATCGACCATCATTGGCAATAGTAAGGGAACAGGTACACTTACAATGATGGCAAGCAGCGTAATGATCTGCCCATAAATAAGGGCAGGTTTTTTATGTAGTGCGAGTTTGAAAAGAGATTTGAGTGTTATTTTAGTTTGCATTTGCTTTGATGGCATTTTGAATGCGAAGGAGTGTCTCCTCTTTGCCCAAAATAGCCATAACTGTGTCAAGCCCTGGACCGCTCATTTTTCCAAGAAGTGCAACACGAAGAGGATTTCCAATTTTTCCAAATCCTATCTCCATTTCATTAACAACTGCTTCCATCACCTGATGATAATCAGCTGGTAAATGCAATGCATCGGCTGCGTTTAGTTTTGCTGCAAAATTTTCTAACACTTCAAAGGCATTACCTTTAAATGCTTTTTTAACTGCTTTTGCATCGTATTCACGTGGTGTTGTAATAACTTCACGGCTGAGAGTGGCAAGCTCTTTGAGTGTTTTTGCACGCTCTTTTAAGGCATCAAGCAAAATCTCTTTTTTGTCATGAGAAGTGAGGACAATATCAAA
Organism: Sulfurimonas sp.; assembly: GCF_027056685.1. Classification (GTDB taxonomy): domain Bacteria; phylum Campylobacterota; class Campylobacteria; order Campylobacterales; family Sulfurimonadaceae; genus Sulfurimonas. The sequence continues at coordinate 694 of NZ_JALUKE010000111.1, read as the reverse complement.
ATCAAGAAGTAACTCTACAAGTTCATCATTTGGAGTGTTTTTGATGTAGTGTGCATTGAGCCAGTCGAGCTTTTCAGTATTGTAAATAGAAGCCGATTTGTTGATGTCTTTAGGATTAAAAAGAGCTTTCATCTCATCCATTGAGAAAATCTCTTGATCTCCATGACTCCAACCAAGACGCACAAGAAAGTTAAGAAGTGCTTCTGGGAGATAACCCATCGCTTTGTACTCCATTACATCTGTTGCACCATCGCGTTTAGAGAGTTTTTTACCTTGTTGGTTGTGAATCATCGGAACATGGTAAAATTTAGGAATATCAAATCCAAGAGCTTCATAAACAACTATTTGCTTTGGAGTGTTTGAGAGATGGTCATCTCCACGGATGACTTCATTAATGCCCATCAAAGCATCATCAATCGCTACAACAAAATTATAAGTAGGACTTCCATCAGCACGAGCAATGACAAAATCATCTAAAATATCTTCTGCTTGAAATACTACATCACCTTTGACACCATCATGGACAATGATTTCACCACTAATTGGTGCTTTTATGCGAATAACTGGCTCTACACCCTCAGGAGGAGTTCCCTTAAAGTCACGATATTTTCCATTATATTTTGTACGCTCTTTATTAGCCATTTGTGTTTCACGGAGTGTATCTAACTCCTCTCTTGACATATAACATTTGTAT
>NZ_JALUKE010000110.1 GCF_027056685.1 Sulfurimonas sp. | reverse complement strand
CATAACTCTTTAAACTATATTCTCTCAAACGAAGTGACCTTAAAAGAAGCAATAGCTTTGCGTAAATCTATAATAAACGAAAAACTTGGTATAAAAGTAGATGGACTTATAGTCCCCATTGTTTATGGTGACAATAAAAAGGTCATAGAGATAAAAAATGAACTCCTCTCTTTAGGATATGCAGTTGGTGCAATACGACAACCCACGGTAGAAAAAGCAATTATTCGTCTTATTGCTAGAGTTGGTGAGAGTTGTGATGATTTGAGAACTTTGTGTAAAGTGTTGGCAAGAAAATGAGCGTATCAAAACTTAAAATTGTTTATAAAGAGAAAGATTTAGTCAATATTGCTTTTGATATAAAAAACTCTTTGGCTCTTATTGGGCAGAGTGGAAGTGGAAAAAGTCTGACTATTAAAGCACTGCTTGGGATGTTACCACAGGGTATGCAACTAGAGTTAGAAGAAGATTTTGATTTTAAACTTGTGAGTGGAGAGAGCGTTGCGTTTGTGCCACAAAATCCTTTTACAGCACTCTCACCGCTAACAAAGATTAAAAAACAGTTTTTTACAAATAAAGAGCGAGTGGCAGCACTGTTTGATGCTGTTGGTTTAGATAAGGCACTGTTAGAACGCTTTGCACCTGAACTCTCTGGAGGGCAACTTCAACGAGTTGTGATTGCAATGGCATTAGAGAAGCACCCTAAGCTTTTACTGCTCGATGAACCAACAACGGCACTTGATCCAAAAACAAAGAAGATTATTTTAGAACTTTTAAAAAAGCTTCAAAAAAAAGAGGCATTTAAAATGCTTTTTGTAACGCATGATATAGCATCTGCAAAAGATTTATGCGAAGATGTTTGCATCATTAAAAATGGAATTGTTGTTGAATCTGGTAATTTAGAGACTGTTTTGAGTAATCCAGCACAAGAGTATACAAAAACATTAATAGAAGCAAATTTTGCAAATAGGAAATATAGAGAATGATAAAAAAAACATTTATAACACTTTTTGTATTGGGAGTTTTATCTCCTTTTCTCATAGTAGGGTATTACTATTTTAATTACAATTACGACATATCATCATTAGTTAATTTTAATCCACCGCTTACCAGCCATATATATGATAAAAATGGTGAAAAAATTGCAAATGTATTTAATAAACAAAATAGATCTTATGTCAAATTTAATGATATTCCTCCTCGTATAGTCGAAGCTCTTGTTGCCATAGAAGATACAACATTTTTTGAACACTCTGGGGTAAATTTTGGTGCTATATTTCGAGCATTTATTAAAGATGTTAAGGCAAGAAAAATGGTAGAAGGAGCAAGCACAATTACTCAACAGCTTGTAAAAAATAAACTTCTTACTCGTGAGAAAAAGATTTCTCGTAAAATAAAAGAGTTTATTTACTCTTATAAAGTAGAAAATGCTTTAACAAAAGAGCAGATACTTGAGCGTTATTTGAATGAAATTTATTATGGGCATGGTTACTATGGCATTAAAACTGCGGCAAATGGCTACTTTCATAAAAAGTTATCAGATTTGACACTCAAAGAGATGGCAATTTTAGTTGGATTGCCAAAAGCACCAAGTACCTATGCACCAACGAAAAATTATGAAATTTCTATGGGCAGAGCAAACCGTGTTGTTACGAGAATGCATACTCTAGGGTGGATAGATGATGCTACATTTGAAAAAGCCTTACTTGAAAATCCTAAAGTTTATAATGATACACTTACTCAAAATAGAGCCCCTTTTATTGTTGATGCTGTTGAGAGAAGAATGAGAAAGATGGGTATTAGAGATTTTAAAACTGGTGGGTATGAGGTGCATACGACTATTGATCTACGATTACAAAATGCAGCAAAAAAATCACTCAAATATGCTTATGGTTTGGCATTGAAAAGAATAGAAAAATATAAAATTAAAGATGCAAAAGAATCTGAGATACAAGATGTAAATGTGTCACAGTTAAATGGTGCAATGGTCTCTTTGGATTCAAAAAGTGGGGACATTTTAGCACTTGTTGGGAGTGTAGATTATAAAAAAAGTTCTTATAATCGTGCAACACAAGGTAGACGACAACCTGGTTCTGCGTTTAAACCTTTTATTTATCAGGTTGCTTTAGATTTAGGATATAGTGGGGCTACAAAACTTGTTGATATTGCCAAAACTTATGATTATGAAAAAAATGGCAAAGATATGAAGTGGCAGCCTGAAAATTATGAGAAAGATTACAAGGGTCTTATTACTTTGCGAAATGCTTTAGTGCACTCAAGAAACCTTGCAACCATTAATCTTGTAAATGATATAGGGTTACACCAGCTTTTAAAAGAGTTGCAAAAGTTTCATATTAAAAATCTGCCACATGATTTATCTATTGCACTTGGTACAATCTCTCTCTCACCACTTCAATTGGCAGGCTATTATACATCATTTTCCAATCAAGGTGTGCAGGTTGCTCCTCATCTTATTAGTTCTATAGAGAAACGAGGCAGTACTGTTTATGAGAAACAAGATAAACAAATGAGAACTTCACCTGTGACTCAATCCTACATTATGACAACAATTTTAGAAGATGTTGTAAAAAGAGGAACGGGGCGACGCGCAAGAGCAAGAGGTATAGAACTTGCAGGAAAAACTGGTACAACAAATAATAATATGGATGCATGGTTTGCTGGTTATTCTCCAACTGTTGAGACAGTCGTTTGGTTTGGAAATGATGACAATACACCAATGTACCACAGGGAGACAGGAGGGCGCGTCTCAGGTCCTGCGTTTAGAAGATACTACCAGCAACTACTGAAACTTTACCCTCAAATTAAGCGTAAATTTGATGTGCCAGATGGCATAATAGAGGTACAAATTAATGGCAAAAAAGAGTATTTTAGTAATATTTCTAAGCCTCCACGAGCAGATGAAGACACAGATCCCGAAGGAGAATTAGTATTTTAACTGTTAGTTAAAGGCTCTGTTTAAAGCGCAAAACATTGCTTTAATTGATGCAACTGTAATGTCATTGTCTGCTCCGACACCAAAACAAGAAAGTACTTTTTCACTCTGTATTTCTATGTATGCAACTGCTTTTGCGCTGCTTTTATCGCCACATGAATGTTCTGAATAAGATTTAATACTAAAGTCATTTTCATACTCTTTCATAAGAGCATTTTTACATGCATCTATTGGACCATTGCCTTCGCCCTGCGAAGTTATCTCTTTGCCATTATGAACATAACTTAACGAGCATTTGGAGTTACCATTATCAGAAGTTAAAGAGACATCTTTAAAAGTTATATGCTCTTTGATGTTAAAGTAGTTGTCTTTAAATACCTTTAAAATCTCTTCACTCTCTAAAACTCTTCCCTCTGCGTCACTGAGTGCTTGTACTGCACGACCAATTTCTGGATGCATTGCTTTTGGAAGGTGGTAACCATAGTTTTTTTCTAAAATGTACGCTACACCACCTTTACCTGATTGTGAGTTAATACGGATAATGGACTCGTAAGTGCGTCCAACATCAGCAGGGTCTATTGGTAAGTAGGGTACTTCCCAAAATGGTTCCTCTTTTGCCTGTTGGTAGGCTAAGCCTTTGTTGATTGCATCTTGATGTGAACCAGAAAATGCAGTGTAAACAAGCTCACCCACATAAGGATGGCGAGGATGCGTTGGAAGTTCAGTTACTTTTTCTACAACTGCTACAACTTCATTTACATCTGAAAAATCAAGCCCTGTATCTATACCTTGACTTGTCATATTAAGTGCTAATGTAATTATGTCCACATTTCCTGTGCGTTCTCCATTACTTAGAAGTGTTCCCTCCACTCTGTCGGCACCTGCTAAAAGAGCGAGCTCTGTTGCTGCTATTGATGTACCTCTATCATTATGTGTATGTGTTGAGATGATGACATTTTTTCTGTTGTCTAAATTTCTACACATCCACTCTATTTGATCGGCATAAATATTTGGCGTTGCCATCTCTACTGTTGCAGGTAGATTGATGATGACTTTTCTATTGTCCGATATACCCCAGCGTGCTGTTACTGCGTTTGAAATGGTAGCTGCAAACTCTAACTCTGTTCCTGTAAAGCTCTCAGGAGAGTACTCTAAGTAAATCTTTCCATTATGATTTGCTTCATATTTTTTTACTAAATCAACACCCTCAAGTGCAAGTGCAATAATCTCCTCTTGAGATTTTCCAAAGACAATTTTTCTCTGAGCAACACTTGTAGAGTTATAAAGATGCACAGTTGCTTTTTTGACCCCACGCAAAGCATCAAAAGTTTTTGCTATTAAATGTTCACGAGCTTGCACAAGTACTTGTACTGTTACATCATCAGGAATAAGATTATCATCCACAAGACGGCGTAAAAAGTCATACTCTATTTTAGAAGCAGAGGGAAAACCAACTTCTATTTCTTTAAATCCGAGTTTAAGTAAGAGTCTAAAAAGTTCAAGTTTTTTTTGCATATCCATTGGATTAATAAGTGCTTGATTGCCATCTCGTAAATCTACACTACACCATCGTGGTGCTTTTGTAATTGTATTGTCAGGCCATTGTCTATTTGGCAAATCTATTTTTGGATAAGGTCTATATTTACCTTGTGGGATATGATTCATCATTTTGAATCCTTTTGCTTGAAATTTTCTAATAACAGACTCTTACATTTGCTATTAATTTGCGAATTATAGCAAATTTTGTATTATAAAAAAGTTTGGTAGTTGAGATTGAAATATTTTGAAGATAAAATGTAAGATTTATTCCCACAAAAGTGGGAAAAAGTGAAGGCTAATAGCCTAGCACTGGTAAGTAGTTTTAAACTCGTAAGCAGTCGGACGACCTTCATCAGGAATAACATCACGATCAAATCTATAGTCTAAATATGTTTTAATAAACTCTTCAGAAAAGACAGGCTCTAAGAATTTGTAATCTTGTGCAAGACCTTCTAATGCTTCACGAAGTGTATGTGGCATTTGAGGAATTCCACGCTCAGCAATTTCTGCTTGAGAAAGCTCAAAAAGATCTTCATCAAGTGGACCAACAGGAACATCTTTGTTAGAAATACCATCAAGACCAGCCATCATCATCGCAGCAAACGCAAGGTAAGGACAAGCAGTGCTATCTGGGAATCTCATCTCAATACGAGTTGCTTTTTCACCAGCGCCATAAGGAACACGACAAGCAGCTGAACGGTTTTTAGCAGAGTAAGTTAAAATACTTGGTGCTTCAAAACCTGGAAGAAGTCTTTTGTATGAGTTTGTTGTTGGATTTGTAAAAGATGCAACAGCAGCAGAGTGTTTAAAGATACCCGCAGCATAGTTTACAGCCAATTCTGAAAGGTTACCGTAGTTTCCTTCTTTATAGAAAAGGTTTTTACCATCTTTCCAAAGTGATTGATGAACATGCATACCATTACCATTGTCACCATAAAGTGGTTTTGGCATAAATGTACATGTTTTACCATTTAAGTGTGCAATCATTTTACAAACATATTTGTATTTTTGAACATTATCACCAGCAGTGATGATGTCACCAAAAACAATTCCAATTTCACCTTGACCTTGTGCAACTTCGTGGTGACCAAGAATAACTTCAAGACCAACTTGCTCTAAAACTTGCATCATTTCTGCACGCATATCTACCATAGAATCTGTTGGTGCAACTGGGAAGTAACCACCTTTAGTTCCTGGTCTATGACCTGTGTTGTACATACCTTCGTAGTCTGTGTTTGAGTTCCATTCACCCTCTTCAGTATCTACTTTGAAACCAATTTCATTCATATTGTCAACAAATTTTACATCATCAAAAATGAAAAATTCATTTTCAGGTCCAAAGTATGCAGCATCTGCAATACCATGATCAGTAGCATATTGAAGTGCTTTTTTTGCTATTGAACGAGGACATCTCTCATAAAGTTCATTTTTGTAAATGTCATATACATCACAAAATAGAATTACAGTAGGATCAGCAGTAAATGGATCTAAAAATGCAGTTGTAGCATCTGCTTTTAAAAGCATATCAGATTCATTAATTGGTTGCCAGTTTTCGATTGAAGAACCGTCAAATGGGAAACCATTTTCTAAATTTTCTGCATTTACCGCACTATAACGGTAACTAAGATGGTGCCAAGCACCTTTAATATCACTAAATCTTAAATCTACAAATTGAACATCATTTTCATTACAAAATGTAAAGAACTCTTCTATATTATTAACGAATTTTCCCATTAATTATCTCCTGATTTTTATCTGCTTGTAGTATATCTCAATAATTTGTAATCTTTGATGTAATATTGATTAAAAAAGAGACAGAGAGAAAATGTGTTTCAAATTATTACATTGTTTCAAGATTTTTGGATTTAGAGATGCCCTTAAGTAAGATGCTAGAAATTGTGTTATTTTGTAGCTATGTTTATAAAAATGTAATCTTTTCGTAATAAGAAAAGATTATAATTACGAGCAGTTAAGGGATAAGAAGATGAAAAAACAGATTTTGATTGTTGATGATGAGAGTGATATTTTGGAACTGCTAGAATATCATTTCAGTAATGCAGGATTTGATGTTATTGGGTTTTTAAATACGAAGCATATTCGTGATGTTTTGGCTGAGGAAAATATTGATCTTATCATAATGGATAGAAATTTACCTGATATTGAGGGGAGTTACTATATTGAAATGCTGCGTAGTCGAAACATAGAAATTCCTGTTATATTACTCTCCTCAAAAAATTCCACTGAAGATATAAAAGAGGGACTTATTAAAGGAGCAGATGATTATGTTTGTAAGCCTTTTGATATGGAAGAACTTATTTTACGTTGTAAAGCAATCTTAAAACGTTCTCAGCAAGGGTTTGTTGAAAATATTAAGTATAAGGATATAGAACTTGATCTTAATATGCATCATGTACATATAGGTAAAAAAATAGTAAGTTTAACAAATCTTGAAACACAATTGTTATATGTCTTGATAGCAAATCGAGGAAAAGTACTTGATAGAGAGTTTTTGCTGAAACAGGTATGGAAAGAAGAACATAGTATTCATTTAAAAACTGTTAATGCTACCATTAAACGCCTTAAAGAAAAAATAGATCCTACAAAGGAGAAAGAGTACATCAAAACAATTTATGGTGTAGGGTATCTTATTTTATAAATATCATAATGTAACCGCTTTGTCTTTTTTATGAGTTATTTGTGTAACAGTAGGAATATATACTTCTCCTAAACTTTACAGGAGAATGGAATGAATAAATATATTAGTTTGGCAGCATCAGCTGTTGTGGTGTTATCAATGGTTGGCTGTAATAGTAATAATGGTACAGATGGTACAAATAGTACTGCGCTTATTAAAAGCGTAAGTGTTCCGACAACAGATGCAGAAAAAGCAAAAATCCGTGTTGCAAATGCAATGGATGTTGATTTTATTACGAAACCTCTCTCTTACAAAACAATCCTTAGAACCGGTACAACTTTAGGAAATGAAACATTTGGTCTTTTAAAAGATGAAAATGATGCTGCCTTAAAATTGGACGATGGAAGTAACTACATCTGTAATGGTCAATTTGGTGGTTCTGGACCTGACCATACTGAGTTTATTCAAAAAGGTGATAAAACTTTTATGATTACACAGTTTGAGTGTCAAGTTGGTGCAATTTATCAAGCTGAACTTGAGCAAAATCCTACGACAGGTGAACTTACTGCTAAAAATCTTAAGTATATCTCAGAAAAAGCGTATCATGGTGGATATGTTCACTGTGCAGGTATGAAAACTCCTTGGAACTCATTTCTTGGAAGTGAAGAGTATGAACCAAACGCAAGAGACTTAAATACTTCTACGGGTAGTATTAGCAAGTATTATGATTTGGTTGCACCATATTTTGGTGGTGATTTGAAAAAAGCTAGTCCTTACTACTATGGATGGATTACGGAAGTGAAAATAACTGATAAAAATGGAGCAGATTCATATACAAAACATTATAGTATGGGTCGCTTTGCTCATGAGTTAGCATATATAATGCCTGATAGTAAAACAGCCTATCTCTCAGATGATGGTACAAATGATGGCTTTTATATGTATGTAGCTGACATTGCAGGTGAATTAACAGCAGGTACACTTTACGCGGCAAAATGGAAGCAAACAAGTTCAGAGGGTGCTGGTGCGGCAGATTTGTCATGGATTAAGCTCGGTCATGCAACAGATGCAGAACTTAAAGATATAGTAGATTCTAAACCTCTCTTTACAGATATATTTGATACAGAAGATGCAAATGCTACAAACGAATGCCCAACAGCAGGATATAAAGCTATAAATACAGGTTCTGGCGGACTAGAGTGTTTAAAAGTAAAATCTGGAAAAGAGAAAGAAGCAGCTTTCTTGGAAACTCGTCGTTATGCAGCATATCTTGGTGCCACAACAGAGTTTAGAAAATTTGAAGGGATTACATATAATTCTGACAATAATAAGCTCTATACTGCAATTAGTCAAGTTGCAAAAGGTATGGAAGACTTTAAAAAGTATGGTAAAGATAAAGACAGCTATGACAAGGGTGGAAATAATGACATTAAACTTGCATATGATAAATGTGGTGCAGTCTATGATCTTTCTCTTAACTCAAGTATAAAAGATACAAGTGGTACAGATATTGATAGTGCGTATGTAGCGACTAATATGACTTCAATCATTGAAGGTGAAATGAAATCATACCCTGCTAATAGTATTTATGCAGACAACAGTTGTAATGTAAATTCAATTGCTAGTCCAGATAATATTTCATATAAACAAGGTTCTAACCTTCTTCTAATAGGTGAAGATACAGGATACCATCAAAATGATATGATATGGGCATTTGATACAGAGACAAACAAGCTTACAGCTCGTGTTGCTACAACACCTTTTGGGTCTGAAACTACATCAGTTATGTTTCAAAAACCAATCAATGGATATGAGTACATAAACTTTGTAACACAACATCCATATGGTGAGTCTGACAAAGATAAAGTGAAAAATCCTGATGATGTGCAATCTTATGTAGGTTATATGCAAATAGGTGGTAAAGAGTAGTGAAAACACTACACCATACTTCAAGTGTGCTTTTTACGGGCACACTTGTATTTTTCATAAGTGCTTGTGGCTCATCTAATGGGAAATATCAAGATAATAATCTGACAAAAGATATAAATAAAACAATTATATATCCAAAAGTTTCACTTGCCGATACAAATGGTTATGACATTCGTAACAGCCATGCATTTCATCCTTCTGCATACATTACACAGATGTGCTATACAAAAACAACTGATGATAAAAATAACAAATATAATCCTTGCTTTGCATGTCATACGAAAAACAAAGCGCCTAACTATGTTTATGGAGATGATGATTTACAAGAGTCTTATGATTTTCCTGCACCAGCACTGAAAAATCCTTTTATTAACAATTTTATTGATTTTAGTAAGCGTGTGGATGAACTTAGTGATAAAGAGATTATGGAGTATGTAGACACAAGCAACTATTTCGATGCAAATAAAAATATTATTTTACAATATAAACTGAAGCATCTCTCAGAATTATGGGACAGTGATGGAGATGGTAAATGGTCTGGGTATATACCTGATTGTTATTACGATTTTGATGAAAATGGGTTTGATAGTGCTCCAAATGGTAAAGAAACAGGCTGGACTGCGTTTGCATATACTCCATTTTTAGGAACATTTTGGCCGACAAATGGAAGTACAGATGATGTGCTTATTCGCCTTGATCCTGCGTTTAGAACTATGAAAAAGGGTGGAGATTTTAATGTTACAGTCTATAAAGTCAATTTAGCAATTGTAGAGTCTTTGATAAAACGCAAAGATATTAAAATAAATCCGGTAGATGAGAATGCTTTTGGTGTTGATTTGGACAAAGATGGAATATTAGGTATTGCTAAGTATATTAAATATGAGTGGGCTCCAAATGATGGAAAATATATGTACTATGTAGGTTATGCAAAAGAGCTTCAAGAAAATGGAACTTTGCACGCAGCAGCTGGACTATACCCAGAGCATACTGAGTTTTTACACTCTGTGCGTTATATAAAAAGTGATAAAGATGGTGAAATTGCAATTGCTCCAAGAATGAAAGAGTTGCGTTATGCTAAAAAAACGATGTGGCTCACTTATGCAAATTTACAAAATAAAGGGCAGGCTGATATTCAGGAAAAAGATTTAAATCCAGATGTGCTAGAGACTTTTCGTGGTACGATGGAGAGTGGACTTGGTAACAATATGGGATGGGTATATCAAGGTTTCATCGAAGATAAAAAAGGAGACCTGCGTCCACAAAGTTATGAAGAAACTCTTAATTGTATGGGGTGTCATAGTGGCATAGGTGTGATTACAGACTCCACTTTTGCTTTTCCTAGAAAACTCGATAATAGTTTTCAAAATGGCTGGTACCATGCGACGCAAAAAGATTTAAAAGGTGTACATGAAACGCAGCTGGCTGATGGAGAATGGGAGTTACAGAGGTATTTGAAACAAAACCCTTACAGCGATGAGTTTAGAGAAAATGATGAGGCATATAAGAAATTTCATCTTGCAAATCAGGAGCTAAATACAACTATGCTCTCTAAATTAAAAGATGACATCACACTTTTACTCTACCCTAGTCATAAAAGAGCCTTACAACTTGACAAAGGCTACAAAGCTTTAGTAGAACAACAACAATTTTATAATGGAAAAGCAGGGCATATTAAGCCTATGAAAAATGTCTATAAAGAAGTAACAGAGGGACAATCAACTCACTTGCATAAGCTACAATAAAGAGCTTATGCTAAGATCTATAAATATATTAAGCCGCTATTTCAAGAGACCTTAAAACAAACTGTGTAAATCCACCTCTTATTCAATAATCACTTCGTATATTTTGACATAATTTCGCTGATTTTCATTTACGATACCCTGTCATCTAAAAGTACTTTTACAAGTTGTGGCTTAAAGCTTGCATCTCTCATGGGATAGAGATATTAAACTTTCCATACTTGTACTTGAAGATTCTTGATGCTTGTTGTAGCCTAAATGGGAAGTAAGTTCTTTTTGTGATGCAGTCTGTATGACTTCTTTGAGGATATTTTTAAACTTAGCGGTAATAGCATCAAGAGAAATTATTTCTCCTGATGCTAGTTGTTTTTTTAACTCTTCGTGATTGATTAAGCCGAACTATTTTGAACTATTTAACTCAACTACTTTTGCTACCTCTGGATCATTTTCTATACCAAAATCATTATCATTTATAAGCAAGAAATGTGTTCCATCAAGATTTGCTACACCTTCTATTTTTTTTGGAGAACTTTGTGTTGCTAGGAGTGTTTTTTTCAAAGGTGTAACTCCACTCATATCAGTTTCAATAGTGTCAACTTTATCTGTTGGAACTGGTGTACCTTTACTTAAATCCACTTTATATAATTTTGTTGTATGAGTAACCCTTTCATCTATCAAGAGCGTATTATCTCCCAGACAGCTCATCTCAGATATTTTTACTTTACTTTGTTTTGTTTTGTTGTCATATTTAAAACTATCTGCTGGATCTTCTTCATAAGCATAGAGCTCTATATTTGAAGGATTAGAAATTTGCATTTTATAAAGCCTTGTTACATTTGTATCTCCATAATC
>NZ_JALUKE010000109.1 GCF_027056685.1 Sulfurimonas sp. | reverse complement strand
CTAAGCCTCTCATCGCTGATAATACTGCACCTTTCAGGTGTGGAAATGTAGGTCGCTGCCTAGTTAATCGTTCTTTACTTTTACTTCACTCTTTATTCTCTAATTACTTATTTATTAATTTATTTGTTTCTTATTATTCTTCTTCTTGCTTTACTGCCTTGTGTCTTTTATTTATGATATTTTAGAATCTGTTTTACATATTTCTATGTCTTTTTTATTAGTTTCTTTATGATATTATTTCAAAAAAGGTATATTAATTTGTATTCTGTAAATCCAAAAATTGATGAGAGTTGGAAAAATGTTTTAAAAGAAGAATTTACGAAAAAGTATTTTTCTTCTCTTAAAGCTTTTTTAGTTCAGGAAGAAAAGCAGTACACTGTTTTTCCAAAGAATAAAGACTTATTTACGGCATATAACCTAGTTAAATTTAATGATGTGAGGGTTGTTGTCATTGGTCAAGATCCTTACCATGGAGAAAATCAGGCACATGGTTTAGCATTCTCTGTGCAAGATGGTACTAAATTTCCACCATCTCTAGTTAATATTTTAAAAGAATTGCATGAAGATATAGGTTGTGATTTTCCAAAAAGTGGTAATCTCTCAAAGTGGGCACAGCAAGGTGTATTTCTAATTAATGCTGTTTTGAGTGTACGTGCTGCTACAGCAGGTTCTCATCGTGGTAAAGGGTGGGAATATTTTACAGATGCTACTATAAAAGCTATTAGTGATAAGCTTGAAAATGTTGTGTTTATTTTATGGGGTAAGCCTGCTCAGATGAAAGAAAAATTAATTGATACATCTAAGCATCTTATATTAAAAGCACCACATCCTTCTCCACTCTCTGCATATAGAGGTTTTTTTGGTTCAAAACCTTTTTCTAAAACAAATAAGTATCTAAAAATGCATGCAAAAGCAGAGATTGATTGGTGTCTTTGATCGCCCAATCTTAATAGGTGAACTCTGCTATAACTGGTAGATGGTCTGAATATCCTTTACCTTTATTTCTATAAGGATATTGACGTGTTACCTGCCATCTGTATATATGTTTGCCGTGAAAGAGATACTTTTTCTTTAATGATTTTATAGAACCTTGTTTATAATCAAGACCTTTATGATCAAGAAGTGTTTTAGTAACTAAAATATTGTCTATTGCCTCTTTTTTATTGCGAAATATATAAGAGTATCTTTCATTAGAAGGAATATCATACCAAAGATTGTAAAATTTATATGATGCTACTTTAACTTTATTGCTTTTGTCTTGATAGTATATCGTTCCTAAAATATTATTTATGCCTGTTTTACCATCTGTATCATTGAGTCTTCTTTTGCGTTTAAATAATTTATACTCTTCATAATCTGAATTAAAATCTCCTACTGCAATAATGTTTTTATCTGCACCAAGCTCTTTTACTCGTTTTAAAAGTTTTTTTGCTGAGACTACTCTCATACTCTCTGCACCAGATTTTGCTTTCCAATGATTAACTAAAATATATAAATCTTCGTTATTTATTTTAAATTTAGCTTCTAGTATATTTCTATATTTATATGAGCTTGTAACGGAAATTTCTTCTGTGTAAACAAATGGTATTTTACTTAAAATAGCCACTTTAATTGTGGTGTTCTTTAAATTTGCTATCTTATAGTATTTATAGTAAAGTCCATCTCTTTTGAGTTGGTATCTTAAATCTTTTAAAGCTTGAAGTGATTCTATCTCTTCAAGGGCTATTATATCTGCGTTAATATCTTTAATAACATGAGCAATATTTTTTAGCTTAATTTTATAAGTTCTTCTATTCCAATTAGATTTTGTAAAGGGAATATACTCTTTATACTCATTTCCACTTTTGTGTAAATCAAAAAGATTTTCTACATTGTATGTTGCTATTTTCAAAATATTTTCTCCAAATAATAGAGTTGAAAAGAGTAAAAAAAGAGTAAAAAATTTCACTTATTTTATACCGTTGAGTCTCAAAAGTTTAGATACATCAGGCTCTCTTCCCATAAGCTCATGGTAAAGAATACCCATACTTTGCGAACCACCTTTATGTAAGATTGTTGTAAGATATTTTTGTGCTATTTGTGAGTTAAATATACCTTCATCAATTATTTCATAGAAAAGGTCTGCACTTAAAACTTCTGCCCATTTATAGCTATAGTATCCAGCAGCATATCCACCAGCAAAAATATGGGCAAAACCATTTTGAAATTTGTTATATTTTGGAGGCTTTATAAGTGCTGTTTTTTCTCTAATTATATCAAGTAGATTTTGTATTTCATCTCCTTTATAGAGTTTTGTATGGAGTTGAAAATCAAAAATTGAAAATTCTAACTGTCTTAGCATTCCCATAGCTGAGAGAAAGTTTTTACTTTTAACAAGTTTTTCTATCATAATATCTGGTAAAATCTCTTCTGTTTTATAATGTTTTGCAAACATTTGAAGAACCTTTGGTTCATAAGCAAAATTCTCTAAGAATTGAGATGGAAATTCTACGGCATCCCATTCGACACCATTTACACCACTAACTTCATTTTCATTTACACTACTAAGTATATGATGAATAGTATGTCCCATTTCATGAAAGAGAGTTACAACATCATCGTGACGCAAGAGAGATGGTGTATTTTCACTAGAGGATGGAAAGTTACAAACTACAAATGCAGTAGCAGGAAGTTCTTCCTCTTTTTCATTGGTACAGTGAGATTGCCAGTTATGCATCCACGCTCCACCTCGCTTAGACTCTCTTGCTTCTAAATCAAGGTAAATTTTTGCTTTTAATTGTTCATTTTCATAAACATTATATGATGAGGCCTTTGGATGCCATAGCTCTTCATCTATTTTCTCAAAGCGAATGTTAAAAAGCTTGTGTAAAAATTCAAACATTCCATTGACTACGCTCTCTTGCTCAAAATAGGGACGATATTCCTCTTCATCAATATCATATTGTTCTTTTTTTAAAATTTCAGAATAATATGCCGTATCATGGCTTTTAAGTTCATGTGGTGCTATGTTTTGTAACTCTTGTAGCTCATTTTTTGCTTGAGCAATAGAGTTATCTAAGAGTGAATTTAAAAAATTTAAAACACTTTTTTCATCTTTTGCCATTTTTGTTGCTAATGAGAGTTGTGCGTAGTTTTCAAATCCTAAAAGCTTACTCATTTCATATTTAAGTGCAAGAATTTTATCAATTAAATCTGTATTTTGAGGGGCTCTTGATACATAAGCACGGTAAAGTTCCTCTCTTATTTCTCTATTTTTTCCATAGGTCATGTATGCAATGTATGAAGGCATTTGAAGTGTAAGTTTATATTTTATTTTTCCATCTTCTTCAAATTTTGCATTCTCAATTTCACCTTGAGGTAATCCTTGTATATCTTGTTCATCTTCAATAATATATGTATAAGTATTGGTTGCATTGAGTAGATTTTGAGAAAATTGATTTGAATATTCACTTAAAGATATATTTATCTCCTGTAATCTTTTTTTCGTCTTTTCATCAAGATGAGCACCACTTAATTCAAAGTTTTGAATATTTAATTCAAGGACTCTTTTTTGTTCTTCATTAAGTGTATTTGCTTCTTCTTTTAAAATAGTTTTATAGACATTATATATCTCTAAATTTTGAGAAAGTAATGTAGAATATTCTGTAATTATTGGTAAAGCAGCGGTATAAACCTCTTGTGTTTGTTCAGAATTATTGACTGAGTTTAGGTGAGAAAGAGGTGTGAAAAACTCTTCTAAATCTTCTTCCATCATCTCAAATGGTTTAACAAAATTAGCGTAATCTGGCTCTTTTTGTGTTAAAAGTTCTTTTACTTTTGTATTATTGTTATCTATTTTATCTTGAAGCTCATCTATAAAATTGTCTAAGTCACAACGAAATTGTAAAAATTTTGACATATATCCACCATATTTTTTAGGTAATTATATCGCTTTATTATTAAAGAATTTACATCTGACTCTTTTATATGCTACAATCTTTTATAAGTTAATAAAGGGGAGTCTATTTTTTATGTTTGAATCTGAATTATATTTATATATGCTTATTGGGTTAGTTATGATTTCAATTGGAAGTATTATTCTAAATATTATTCAGAGAAGTACTATTAATAATCTTCGAGAAAGTTCTGAGACATTGATTAAAGATGCCTATTTTAATTCCATTACTTCTTTGCCTAATGAAGCTAATTTTGATATTTTACTAAAAGAACAAATTGATCGAGCTTTAAGACATAAAAAAACTTTTTTATTTGTTTATATTAAATTAAAATATTACGAGAATGATGAAGATATTGTAAACGCAGCAAATAAACTTTCCGAATGTATCAGAAATGAGGACTCTCTTGCTCAAATAAACACAGATGAATTTGTGATTTTATTTAATGAGTATTTGGAAAAAAAGAATTACAATATAGTATTGCAAAGGATTATAACTACTTTTCCAAAATACTCAATTAGATTGGGAAAAAGTACTTTTACAAATGACGGAGAAGATAAAAAATACCTGTTAAAAAGCGCTAAAGACGAGGCACAGAAGTAGAGATACTTAGATCCAAAGCAAAGTAAAAGCCAAGATTCTGTATAATACCAAGATTTTATAAAAAAGGTGTATACATGACTAAAAAACGTGTTCTAGTTAAGTTTTCGGGTGAAGCTCTCGCTGGTGAAGCAGGTCATGGAATTGACACTAAAATACTTAAATACATTGCGCAGGAGATTAAATCTCTTGTAGATGCTGGTATTGAAGTGGGTATAGTTATTGGTGGTGGAAATATTATTCGTGGTGTTACAGCTGCACAAGATGGTATTATTAAGCGAACATCTGGTGATTATATGGGAATGTTGGCGACAGTAATTAATGGTGTAGCTATGCAAGAAGCTTGTGAGTATGCTGGACTAGAAGTACGTATGCAGACTGCAATTAAAATGGAACAAATTGCAGAACCTTATATAAATCGTAAAGCGACACGCCATCTTGAAAAGAATCGTGTTGTAATCTTTGCGGCAGGAACAGGAAACCCCTTCTTCACTACAGATACTGCGGCGACACTTAGAGCGGTAGAAATTGGTGCGGAAGTTATTATTAAAGCTACAAAAGTAGACGGTGTTTATGACAAAGACCCCGTGAAGTATAATGATGCTGTAAAATTACATGAGCTTACATATGATCAGGCATTACAAGATCATATTAAAGTTATGGATGATACATCTATAGCTCTGGCAAAAGACAACAAACTCCCAATCATAGTTTGTGACATGTCTGTTGAAGGAAATCTTTTAGATATATTGAATGGGAACATGAGTAAATGTTCTATAGTTAGATAAGTTTTATAAAAAGGAAGAAAATGAAAATTGAAGAATTAACAGCAAAAATTTTAGATGAAAATCCAAATTTAGACCGTTATCAGTTGGCAATTGCTGTAGCAAAGAGATGTGATGAGTTAGAAAATGGTGTAGTTAGCAAGTTAAATGTAAATACAAATCGTATTAAATCTGCAGATTTAGCACTTATGGAAATTGCAGAAGGTCTTGTCCTTGTTAAAGGCTTTACAGACCAAGTAAAGTAATATTTTGCCGCCGAGTCAACTAGATATAGATATAATTAGAAATATCCATGATGTGGACTCTGCTACCACATATTTATTTGACCAAGTTCCTCCAAGTCAAATTTTAAATAAAGCACTTGCTTTTTCTAAAGAATCTCATAAGCACCAGGTGCGAAAAAGTGGTGAGCCTTATGTTGTTCATCCTATTTTGGTTGCAGCTATTGTTGTTTCAATTACAAGCGATGAATCTATGGCTATTTCAGCTTTGCTACACGATGTGGTAGAAGATACTGATGTATCTATTGAAGAAATTGCAGAGCATTTTGGTAAAGATGTCGCACATTTAGTGGCTGGTCTTACCAAAATTGATTCTCTTCGTGACAATGAACTCGTACCATCTTCATCAAATGAGAGGCTTATTCTTTCTGCTTTAACTTTTAGAAAAATGCTTTTAGCAAGTATAAAAGATGTTCGTGTATTAGTTGTAAAACTGTGCGATAGATTTCATAATATGCTTACTTTAGATGCATTGAAACCTGATAAACAAAAAAGAATATCAGAAGAGACACTTGTAGTTTATGCTCCTATTGCTCACCGTTTAGGAATTTCATTTTTAAAAAATATACTTGAAGATTTGAGTTTTGGCTATCTTTTTCCAAAAGAGAAACAAAAAATTGATACATATCTGCATGAAGAGGATTTTGAAATTCTTTCTCGTATAAAACATAAATATTCTATTTATCTAAAAATGCAGCGTAAAGGTGTGAGTATTGATGAAATACTAGATTTATTAGCTGTAAGAATTATTACAAAAGAGCCAGTTCAGTGTTACACTATTTTAGGATTGGTACATCTAAACTTTCGTCCTTTAGCTTCAAGATTTAAAGATTATATTTCTATTGCAAAAGATAATGGATATCAGACAATCCACACAACTGTTTTTTATAATACTGCTATTTTTGAGGTACAAATTCGTACTTTTGAGATGCATAAAACTGCTGAACTTGGTGTTGCAGCACATTGGAAATATAAAAGTGGTGGGAACAATGTCAAGCTTGATTGGCTGGATAGTTTACAGTATCAGAATGAATCAGCAGAAGAATTTTATGATCTTATAAAAAATGACCTTTACTCAGAGGATATATCAGTCTTTTCTCCGACTGGCGATGTCTTTACTTTGCCTCGTGGGGCTGTTGCTCTTGATTTTGCCTATGCAGTACATACTGCGGTTGGAAACAGAGCAATAAGTGCTCTTGTAAATAAAAATAAATCATCGCTACTTACTGAATTAAATAATGGTGATATTGTTAGAATTCTTACGGGTGAATCAGATATTCCTCGATGTAGTTGGCTAAACGCAGTGAAAACTTCCAAGGCAAAAACAAATATGCGTTTCATTTGTAATGCAAGAATTAAAGAGATAAACTCAAAAATAGCTATTAATATTATTGCTACAGTAATGAATCTAAATCATTCTCGGGTACAGGATTGGTTAGAATCTCATAATTGTACTAATTATATAAATATAGTTGATGATGTTGATCATTTGAAAAATCTTATTGGAAAATATACAAAAGATATTAGTAAAAATAGTAGATTTAAAAGTTTTGTTGCTAGACATAGATTTAAGCTTAAAAAGTTTACAATGGCGGGATTGGAGATTTACTCTTCTTCACATATTAGCAATGTGGTTTTTGATTATTGTTGTCATCCAAAATCTGGTGATGAAATTATGGCATTTTTAGATAAGTCAAAAGTACATGTTCACCATAAAATGTGTAAAAATGCTCTTGCGAAAATCAATAATTATGAACCAATGGTATTTATAAAATGGGCACAAAGAAAAATATATAGATACAAACTTATTGCCTCCTTGCACAACGAAAAAGGAGCACTTGCAGACTTTTTAAGTTATTTAGTAAAATTAGATATAGATATTAATTCTATTGAACTTGGTAAAAATTCAGGAGACTATACGAAGTTCTGTGAACTTGAATTTGAAACAAAAGAAGCAGATATTAATGCATTTCGTGCTAAAATAGACTCAAAAATTAAAGTGATTGATTTAGTGCAAACTAACGATGCATATAAAAATTAAAGAAAGAGAAATAGAGATGATAAACGAAGCGCTTAGAGAAATACAAAGAGGTAGTGCAGAGATAATTGACAATGAAAGAGTTGAGAAATTATTAAAGGCTTATTTTGAAGAGGGTAAAACATATACTGTAAAAGCTGGATTTGACCCGACTGCACCTGATTTACATCTTGGACATACTGTGCTTCTGCAAAAGCTTGCAATTTTTCAAAAATATGGAGCGAGAGTTCAGTTTCTTATAGGAAGTTTTACGGCAACTATTGGAGATCCTACTGGAAAAAATATTACAAGAAAGGTGCTTTCAAAAGAGGATATTGTAAAAAATATTTCTAGTTATACAACACAGGCATTTAAGATTTTAGATGAAAGCAAGACTGATATTGTCTATAATGATGATTGGTTGGGTAATATGAGTGCTGCAGATATGATTACTCTGGCATCTAACTTAACGGTTGCGCGTATGCTAGAGCGTGATGATTTTTCAAAGCGTTTTAAATCAAATACACCTATTGCGACAAGTGAATTTATGTATCCGCTTTTACAAGGCTATGATAGCGTATATCTTAAATCAGATGTGGAAATTGGTGGTACTGATCAGAAATTTAATCTTTTAATGGGACGTCAACTTCAAAAAGCATATGGTATAAAAAAGCAACAAGCTGTGTTGATGATGCCTATTTTAGAAGGTCTTGATGGTGTTCAAAAGATGAGTAAATCTTTAGGAAACTATATCGGTGTATCTGATACAGCAAATGATATGTTTGGAAAAGTTTTAAGCATTTCAGATGATCTGATGTGGCGTTATTATGAACTTTTGAGCAATAAATCCTTAGATGAGATAGCAGCTTTACAACAAGGTGTTTATGACCAAACTCTTCATCCTAAAAAAGTAAAAGAAGATTTAGCATTTGAAATAACAGCTCGTTTTCATAGTAATGAAGCTGCGCAGAATGCTAAAGCTGAATTTGAAAAAGTACATGCTAAGAGTCAAATACCAACAGATATTGCAGAATTTACTGCTAGTGAAGATATTTGGATATGTAAAGCCTTAGTTGATTGTGCTCTTGAGCCATCTACTTCTCAAGCTAGAAGAGATATTAAGCAAGGTGGTGTTAAAATAGACCAGATAAAAGTTTTGGATGATAAGTCACAATTAACAATTGGAGAGTATCTTCTACAAGTTGGAAAAAGAAAATTTGCAAAATTGAAGGTGAATTAATGAGTTTTAAATCTGTAAAAATTGGTAAATATGAGATAGAAATTCCTATTATTCAAGGTGGAATGGGTGTTGGTATCAGTTGGGATCAACTTGCTGGTAGTGTATCTAAAGAAGGGGCTCTTGGGGTGGTTAGCTCAGTTGGTACTGGTTATTATAAAAATAAAGAGTTTGCAAAAAAACTTGTATCTGATAGACCTTTAAGTGAAACAAACTTTTATTCAAAAGAGGGTTTTCATGAAATCATTAAAAATGCAAGAAAAATTTGTGGGACTAAGCCATTAGCAGCAAATGTTTTGTATGCCATTAATGACTATGGTCGTGTTGTCCGTGATGCTTGTGAAGGTGGTGTAAACATCATTATCACAGGGGCAGGGTTGCCAACAAATATGCCTGAATTTACTGAGGGGTATCCTGATGTAGCGCTTGTACCTATTGTTTCATCTGCAAAAGCATTAAAAATTATTTGTAGAAGATGGCAAAAGCGTTATAACCGTCTTCCTGATGCTGTAATTTTAGAAGGTCCAAAAAGTGGTGGACATCAGGGTTTTACATATGATCAGTGTGCTATGCCTGAATATCAGCTTGAAAATCTTGTTAAACCTGTTGTTGCAGAAGCAGCAGAATGGGGTGCAATGCCAGTCTTTGCTGCTGGTGGTGTTTGGGATAAAAATGATATTGAAGAGATGATGAATCTTGGTGCTAGTGGTGTTCAAATGGGAACGCGTTTTATTGGTACTTTTGAATGCGATGCTCATGCAAACTTTAAAAAAGTTTTACTTGATGCAAAAGAGGGTGACATTAAACTTATGGGCTCTCCTGTAGGCTATCCGGCACAAGGTGTTGTAACAAATCTTACACATTTGGTAGATAAAAGAGAAGGTCCTGCTATTAAGTGTATTTCAAATTGTGTTGCTCCTTGTAACCGCGGGGAAGAGGCAAAAGTCGTTGGTTTTTGTATTGCGGATAGACTTAGTGATGCATATGAAGGAAATTTAGAGACAGGACTCTTCTTCTCTGGAACAAATGGATATAAACTTGATAAAATAATAACTGTAAAAGAGTTGTTAGATAAATTAACACAGGGCGAATAATATTTTAGTTATTCGTTTCTTCTTCCTTTTTTCATTACTATTTTCCCTCTCGCTTTATGCGCTTAGTGACAAAAATATTTTAAAGCGTGCCGTTGCGTTTGAGAGATCTCCTGCTAAAAGTGAGCAGTTTAAAGCTTACAATGATTACAAAAATCTCTACTTACAAGCGTTGATGAATGACAATAATTGGCTGCGTTTAAAATCCTTAAGAGGAATTACAAGAACAGGAAAAAAGCTTCATATTGATGTCTCTGTCTATGCTAAGGAACTTTCAAAATCTTTGCATATAAAAAAGAGATACAGTGCCAAAAAAAGAACAAAAATTAAAATAAAATCTTCACATAAACTACAATCCATACTCTGGAAAAATGGTAATTTAGAACTTCTCTTTGATAAGAAACTGCGAAATAATCAGATAAATTATTATAATAAATATGATGCTAAAAGAAAAATGTATCAGTATATTTTTAATATTCATGCCTCTATGCTTACAAGGTCACAGACACTTCGAAAAGAGGGTGTAAGTAAGATTAAACTTTCTCAATATAATCCAAATATGCTGCGTTTAGTGATAGAAAATAGTTCACCTATTAATGTCCGTTTTAGTAAGAAGCCGACAAAAATTATAGTGAGAATTAGTAGTAATAAAATTATACATAATACGGTGAAGTATCAACATAGAATTAAGCCTCCTACAAGAATAGATAGAAATAAAATTATTGTTATTGACCCTGGTCATGGAGGTAAAGATCCTGGTGCTATTGGTTATAGAGGGTATAAAGAAAAAAATGTTGTTTTGGCTATTGGTAAAGAGCTTCGAAATATTTTAAAAGCCCGAGGTTACAAAGTATATATGACGAGAGATGGTGATTATTTTGTCAAACTCAGAAATAGAACGAAATTTGCCAATAGAAAAAATGCTGATATTTTTATAAGTATTCACGCAAATGCAGTGAGCAAGCATAATGCAAAAAAAACATATGGGCTTGAGACCTACTATTTGTCCAAATCTCGTTCAAGCAGGGCTAAAAGAGTTGCGGCAATTGAAAACTCTAGTGATTTGATAGATATGAATTATTATGGAAAAGAGAGTTTTTTAAATACACTTAATTCTCACAACATTATTGCTGCGAATAAATTGGCAATTGATTTACAAAGAAGTGCATTGGCATCTTTGAAAAAGAGGTATAGATATGTTAAAGATGCAGGAGTGAGAGAAGGTCCATTTTGGGTACTTGTTGGTGCTCAGATGCCTGCTGTTCTAGTAGAAACAGGTTTTATCACAAATCCAAGAGAAGCCAAGAGACTTGTAAATAGAAGCTATCAAAAAACATTGGCAAAAGGACTTGCTGATGGTGTACAACATTATTTTATAAACTGTAGAAAAAGCAGGTAAGGATTACTCCTCCTGTTTATACTCTAACTCTCCTGCACGAGACTCTTTATCGTTAATAATTTGTTCAATTTGCTGTTTGACTTTATCATAACGATATTGCTCTTTAAATCCCATAATTCTTCCTCCTGCTGCGTTTGGATGTCCACCCCCATTTGCCCACTCTTTCGATATTAAAGCAACACTAACATTGTTATTCGCTCGTAAACTCATAGCGCCGCGGTAACTTACATCAACTATAAAGTCATATTCCGGGTAAGCAGTTAAAAAACCATTTCCAACAATAGAAGTATTTCCAACACCATAACTAAGATAGCCTCTGTAGCCTTTGTAGTAAATAGTTTTTTCTTTTCTAGCATTTCCAAGAAGTTTTACAACATATTTTGTGGCAAGGTTATCAAGAGTGTTATCTTCCTCTTCTCTAAAAAAATCTTTTTTAAGTGTGTGAATTTTATCATCAAGAACAATGGGTGCACTTGGTTCGTTTATATATTTCACTGCTTCTAAAAGAAGTGAGAGTTTATAGTGTGAATCTTCTTCAGCAAACATAATACGGTTAAGCTCTCTTGTTTCAGTTACTAGACGCATGCAAACTTTTCCATACTCAAAATTTTCATGCTCTTCTTGTTTCCATAAATCGACTGCGTTTACGACATTGACATATTTTTGCATCCATGTAGGTTCATCTAAATCAAAATGCTCTTTTGCATAATCATAAGTGATTTTAGTAGCACAACGATCAACATCAAGAAAATACCAATCAAATTTTTTCGCACTCTCTGCACCACTGCCATGATGGTCAAGTAGCTGAAGCTTTACATTACAATAGTTATCATTTGTCTTTTTTACTTCATGTTGCAACCATCGTGATTCATCTGCTGTTAAATTGAGATCTGTAATTAAGATATATGCATCTTTTTTTGCTTTTTTAATGTTTTCAAGCATTAAATCTAATTTTTGTCTTACTTCTGGACCATAATTGGCATTGTAATTGTACTTTTCGTAGGGTGTATATTTCATTACTAGCTGGCAGCTATAACCATCTAAATCGATGTGTGATAGATGGTGGATTGTTCTGTTTGTCATTTTATACCTTTTTTAGTTTATTCTTCTGTTTGTATGGCTATAGAGCCCATAACCTCAAATGTAGCACTTGCATCAATCTCTGCATGAGAAAGTGTAACCACATCAAGAGAAAATCTCTCAAATATTTCAGCAACACTACGACGTATTTGTGGATCAACTATGATGATTACCGGTGATATTCCTTTTTGTAAAACTTCTGTTGCTTTTTGGCTGGTTGCTTGGATGAGCGCATTGATTTCCCCTACATTTAAGAGAAGGTTTCTTACCCCATCTTGTTCTTGAGATTTTTGTAGTAAAAGCTGTTCTGTTTGCGTGTCAAAAGTCAATAATCGTATAACACCGTCCTCTCCTGCATACATTTGTGTGATGACGCGTGAGAGTTTTGCTCGTACCTGTTCAGTGATAAGGTCTACATTTTTTGTAAACTCTGCAATGTCTGCTATGGTTTCTAATATTGTAAGCATATCTTTGAGCGGAATTTTCTCATGAAGTAGGGCTTTTAATACGCGTTGAATAAGACCAATAGAAGCAACTTTAAGAACATCATCAATAATAACAGGATAATCATCTTTGATTTTATCAATAAGAGATTGTACCTCTTGTCGCGTTAGTAACTCTTCGGCGTTGCGTTTGACAAGTTCGCTCATGTGTGTAGAGATAACGGTTGCAGGATCTACAACTGTATAGCCGTTGATGATGGCATCCTCTTTTTGTTCTGGAAGTATCCAGATTGCATCAAGTCCAAAGGCAGGCTCTTTTGTAGCTTCGCCTTGAATCTCTCCTGTAGCCATTCCACTATCCATTGCCAAAAATTTATCAGGATTGATAATTCCCTCTCCGATGCTGATTCCTTTGAGCAAAATTTGGTACTGGTCTGGTTTAAGGTGAAGATTATCTCGTATGCGCACTTGTGGCATTAAAAATCCAAAATCACTGGCAATTTTTCTACGCATGGAACGGATACGCTCTAGTAAATCGCCACCTTGAGAGCTGTCTGCAAGTTTAATAAGCTGATACCCAAGAGTAAGTTCTAACATCTCTACTTTTAAAATATCTTCAAGAGCGCTCTCTTCCTCTTTTGCTATCTCTTCATTTGTTTTTTGTGGTGCTATTTTCTCTTTCTCTTCTTTGAGTTGCTCTTTTGTTTTGTTTCCGACAATATCTTCTATGTTAAGTATATGTAATTCCCCTTTTTCATATTTGTAAATTGACCAACCAAGAAGTGCAAAAAGTCCACCAACAAATGCCATAGATGCCGTTGGAAGTCCTGGAACAAGAGCAAAAAGCAGCATAATAAAGCCTACAATCATCATTATTTTTGCATTCCCGACCATCTGGTTAATGGTTCCCTCTGCAAAGTTCTCACCATCACTGGAAGAACGGGTAATCATAATACCCGTAGCCGTTGAAATAATAAGAGCAGGAACCTGACTCACAAGTCCATCACCAATAGTTAAAAGTGTAAATGTCGAAGCACTTGCTGATATGTCCATGTCGTATTGGAAAACACCAATAAGAAATCCACCGATGATATTGATAAGTGTAATGACAATTCCGGCAACTGCATCACCTTTGACAAACTTTGAAGAACCATCCATTGCTCCATAGAAGTTGGCATCTTGTAAAATCTCGGCACGGCGTTGTTTTGCCTGTGCATCATCTATTAGTCCTGCGTTTAGATCGGCATCAACTGCCATCTGTTTTCCAGGCATAGAATCAAGGACGAAACGAGCAGCAACTTCTGCAACTCTGGTCGAACCTTTTGTGATAACCATAAAGTTAATAAGAACTAGAATGGAGAAAACAATAATACCAATAACATAGTTTCCACCGACCACAAAGTCCCCAAAACTGGTAATAACACTACTGACATGTTCTGGTCCTTCATTTCCATGACTTAAAATCATCCTTGTCGTAGCAATATTAAGTGAAAGCCGAAAGAGTGTTAAAATAAGAATAAGAGTAGGAAAAGTAGTAAGGTCAGTAGGTTTTGGTACATATAAAGAGATAAGTAAAATTAGGACAGAAAGTGCTATGGAAATAGTAAGCAATACATCTAAAACTTCAGAAGGTAAAGGAACAATTATGATGGCTAAAATAGTCATAACAAAAATAACAACACCTAAATCTCTGTTGCCCAATACAAAGTTCATAGAAGTGCCGATTTTTTGTTTAGTAGTGAGTTTTTTTGCCATGTTTATCTTAATCTTTGAGTATATCTTCTAAAGTTATTTCTGCTAAAAAGAGGTCTATTTTTCCTTGTAATTTGTTTAAAAATGGCCATAAAGAGCAGATGTGTGCTCTCTCGGAGGGACAATCTTCTTGTGAAGGTGAACACTCAAATACGGCAGGACCTTTGCCCTCAACACAAGTCATTACACCAAGCATATCAATTTTCGCTGGCTCTTGATTAAGTAAAAAGCCTCCATTGACGCCTTTATATGATTTTAATATATTTTGTTTAGCCAAGGATTGCAAAATTTTTGCTAAAAAGCTTTTGGAAATTGAGAGCTCTTTTGAGAGTGTGTCACTATCTATTGGCTCTGTTGCAGATGATATAAGTATGAGTGAAAGTATCGCGTATTCACTAGCTCGTGTTATTAGCATATGTTTAAATCTTTGTTTTTATTTAAGTTGAGTATTTATTATAACTAAATTAAGCATAAAAGAAATTAAAGAAAGTTTTAGATATAATCGCATTTCAACTTTTAGTGCAATGGCATTTGAGTTAGATTATTATACCCATCAGGAGGCTATTATGGCTTTAGATTCGGCTAAAAAACAAGAAATAGTTGCGAAATATGGTCGCAAAGAAAATGACACTGGTTCAAGTGAAGTTCAAATTGCACTTTTAACTACAAGAATTGTAGAATTAACAGAACATCTTAAAGTTTTCAAAAAAGATCACGCGTCTCGTTTAGGACTACTTAAACTAGTTGGACAACGCCGTCGTTTAATGAAATATTTCAAAAGAACTAACAAAGAAGCTTACGCAAAACTAATCGAAGATTTAGGTATTCGCGATAACATCTAAGTTCTAAACTTTTCTTCCTTACAAGTCCTTATTTATGGGACTTGTTTTCTCCCGTTAAAATTTCATATATTATTTATTAAAAAGTGTTCCTTAAGTTTTTTGCTTGTACCATTGTTATATGCAAAGTATTAGTCATGACTATGAAAACCGAGACTTCTTACAATTATTTATAATTTCACATGAAATTATTGACTCTTCTTCACTTCTTATACAAATTTTTACAGATATAAATGAGGCTGCGTTTATAAAACAACTTCTTAGTGATCTCAATACTTTTTTCTCACATGCCAAGATTATAGGTACAACTACAGATGGACAAATAGCAGATGCTGAGGTCTCTCTAAACGCAGCGCTTATAAATTTTACATATTTTGAAAGAACTTCTCTTGAAGTAGCATATCACATACATGATGACCAAGGTTTTTCCAGCGGTAGGGCATTGGCACAAGAGCTTATACAAAAAGATACGCAAGCACTTATAAGTTTTGCAACTTGTTATAACACTTCAGGTGAAGAGTATTTACAGGGAATCAGTAGTATAAACAAAAATATAGTAATTTCAGGTGGTATAGCAGCTCACGGTGCAGCGAATAAGAGTACATATGTCTTTACAAAAGATAAAGTTTTTGCAAAGGGTGCAGTAGCTGTTTCTTTGAACTCAAAAACATTACATGTTTACACAGACTACAGTTATAACTGGTCTCAAATAGGTGTTGCCCTTAGCATTACAAAGGCAGTAAATAATCGTGTTTACACCATAGGTAAACGCAGTGCTTATGAAACTTATAAACATTATCTTGGAGAAGATATAGCCAAGGCTCTTCCTGCTAGTGGAACAGAGTTTCCTCTTATAATAAACAGGGGCGGTTTTTTGATTTCACGAGCTGTGAGTGAAGTACATTCTGATGGTAGCTTGAGTTTCGCTGGAGCTTTTCAAGATGGAGACATCGTAGAGTTTGGGTATGGTTATATTAAAAGTATTCATGCAAAATCCACACAAATCGCACAAAATGTTGCACAAAAACCAGTAGAAGCTATTTTTATATACTCCTGTTTAGCACGGAGACATTACCTCAATGATGATATTATAAATGAGTTGCTTCCACTTGCAAAGATTGCGCCTACGAGTGGATTTTTTACTTATGGAGAGTTTTATACAGCAAAGAAAAAAGAGTTTTTAAATCAAACAATGACACTTCTTGTTCTGAGTGAAGATGAACAGGTAAATAGTAAAAAACAGATTAATAAAATCTCTAAAGAGTTTACGCATCAGGCTATCTCTATCAATGCATTGGCGCACTTGATTAATGTAGTGAGTGCAGAGATGACAGACAACAGAAGGATTTTACAAAATCAAAAAGATGCTTTTGAAACACTTTTTGAAAAATCAGCAGAAGGTATATTGGTTCTTGCTGAGGATAGATTTGTAGATTGCAATGAAACTGCATACAAAAGTTTAGGATACCCTTCAAAAGAGAAACTCCTTAATGCTGCACCTTATGAAGTCTCACCTGAATACCAGCCAGATGGAAGGTTGTCTATGGAAGCTGCAAAAGAGTATATTGCCGCTGCAGAGCGAGGAGAAGAACAGCAGTTTGAGTGGGTACATCTGAAATATAATGGAACTCCGAGTTGGTTTGAGATAAAGCTTGCACCAATAGAGATAGAACACAAAAAATATGTGTATGCCTCTTGGAGAAATATTCAAGAGAGAAAAGAGATGCAGGAGAAGCTTTACCATCAGGCAAATCATGATGGGCTTACAGGACTTGCAAATCGAAATCTCTTTTATGACAGGTTAGAACATGCAATTTCTTATGCAAAAAGGGATGGGCTAAAGCTTGCACTTCTTTTTATAGATTTAGATATGTTTAAAGAGATCAATGATTCTCTTGGACATGATATGGGAGATGTGCTTTTACAAGAAGTTGCACAAAGACTAACGCACCATACCAGAGCAGAAGATACTGTTGCAAGAATTGGTGGCGATGAGTTTACAGTGATGATGGAAAATATTAAAGATTTGAATGTTGTTGTGCAAAAAGCACAGAATATTTTAACAGAAATCGTACAGCCATATATTTTTGAAAAACATACATTTCATATCTCATGTAGTACTGGTATTAGTATTTTTCCTGATGATACAGAAATTTTAGGTGATTTGGTAAAATATGCAGATACGGCAATGTATAAGGCAAAACAAGAGGGAAGAAACAGAGGATGGTTCTACTCTGATGAGATGACACAGATAGTCTCTTATAAAATAAAAATAGAAAATGGCATACGAGAAGCCCTGAAACATAACTATTTTGAGACCTACTATCAGCCTGTTGTAGATGGCAGAAGTGGGAAAATAGTCGGAGCTGAAGCACTTATACGATGGAATGGTACGCACAATGGCATGCTATTTCCTGATGAATTTATTCCCATTGCTGAGCAGAGTAATCTGATAATTGAGATAGACAACTGGATGATGCAGAGTGCTATGGCACAGTTTAGTCAGTGGTACAAAGAGGGAAAAAATCCGGGTGTCTTGTCGCTTAATTTAGCTATAAAACAGTTGGAAAATTCTCACTATTTAGAACATTTACAAAAAGTTATGCAGATGTATGACTTTAAACCAGAGTGGCTGAAGCTTGAAATACTTGAGAGGCAGGTAATGCAAAGACCACAAGAAAATAATGAAGCACTCTCAGAGATAAAAGCTTTAGGTGTATCTTTAGCTATTGATGATTTTGGGACAGGTGAATCCTCCTTTTTATATCTCAAAAAATTTCCAATTTCTCAAATTAAGATTGATAAATCTTTTGTTCTAGATATGAATGAAAATCCTGATAGTAAAGAGATAGTTAAAGCTATCATTGCCCTTGGAAATGCTTTGAATCTTGAAGTTTTAGCAGAAGGTGTTGAGACAAAAGATGATAAAGAATATTTATTGGAAAATAGTTGTTGTCTGATGCAGGGGTATTATTTTTCTAAGGCTGTAAAAGCGGTGGAGTTTGCAACTTTGTTATAATAAAAACTCAAATAGAGATATTATAAAAATATCTCTACCGCTCTTGCTAAATCCTCTTTCGTGTCAATCCCAAAACCTGTACTTGCTACTTTTACCATAGCAATTTTCTTTTGATGATAAATTGCACGGAGCTGTTCTAGTTTTTCAATGTCCTCTATAGGTGCATCGCTGAGGTTGCAGAACTCTTTTAGACTCTTTTTTGAAAAGCCGTAAATACCGATATGTCCGAAGTAAACTGCTTCTCCACTTTGGTTATGGGGAATTTTTGCACGAGAAAAGTAAATAGCATTACCCTCGGCATCGAGCACTACTTTTACAAGGTTTGGGTCAGTTGCTGCCTCTGCGTTTATAGAGTTGTAGCAACTTCCCATAATGAACTCTCTTTGGCGCGTTTGGAGTTCTTTTAGTTTGTTCATGAGTGATTTGACAACATCAGGCTCAATAAAAGGCTCATCTGCTTGGACATTAATGATAAGCTCATCATCACTCAAATCAAGGAGTGAAGCACACTCATAGATTCTATCTGTTCCACTTTTATGTGTTGTTGAAGTAAGCATTGCATCGATGCCATACTCTTTACACTTTTTGATGATAATCTCATCATCAGCCGCAACAATAACTTTGTCTAAATGTGCAACTCTTTTTGCAGTACGCACAACCATAGGAAGTCCGTCAATTTCAGCGAGTACTTTTTGTGGAAAACGCGTTGATGCGAGTCTTGCAGGAATGATAATCATTGTAAATAAACCTTTATGATATAATTGCAACATTATAACCCAAGGGACTTTAATTAATGCTTCTTTATCAGCCACAATCAGGCTACTGTTACAACAGTGATTCTATTTTTCTTTATGATTTTATCAATTTTTTTAAACCAAAAGGGAAACTCTTAGATGTTGGAACAGGGTGTGGTGTTGTAGGCTTGTTAGTAGCACGAGATAATAAAAAAGTAACTTTAGAGGCGGTGGAAAAACAGGCTGCGTTTAGAGAATATGCCAAAATAAACGCAAGGGTAAATAATATTGAGTTGCGTTTATATGCAGGTGATTTTTTAGAGCTTGATAATTCAGAAAAATATGATTATATTATCTCAAATCCTCCTTTTTATCCTGATGGAGTGCAAAAAAGTGAAAATGAGATGCTTTTTCATGCCCGTTATAATGTAAACCTTCCACTTGAACCATTTTTTAAAAAAGTTTCACAACTTTTAAAGCCGCATTCTCATTTTATATTTTGTTATGATGCTACGCAATTTGCTCTTATTTGTGAACTCTTGGCAAAAGTGAAAATGAGAGTAGTGGATGTGCAGTTTGTGCATCCAAAGAGTGATAGAAACGCTTCATTGGTAATGGTTCATGCAAGAAATGGCTCAAAATCTATGTTAAAAGTGTGGGCACCGTTTATTAGTTTTGAAGGCGATGAACCTTCACCAAAAGTTCAAGAGATATATAAAAAAGCAAATACACAGAGTATAAAATGTCAAATATAATAAAAAAAGAGGGCTATCCATATAGCTTCAACACAGATGCCTGCGCAACATGCGAAGGACGCTGCTGTACTGGTGAAAGCGGTTACATTTATGTTAGTAAAAATGAGATTGAAAATATCGCTTCTTTGCTTGAGATGGAGGTTAACGATTTCAGGGTAAAATACCTTTTTCAAAAAGGTTATAAATTTTCAATAAAAGAGCAGAAGTTTAACGACTCCTATGAATGTGTTTTTTATGATAGAGAATCAAATGGCTGTAAAATATATATGGCAAGACCATCTCAGTGCAAAACTTTTCCTTTTTGGGACTATTTTAAAACGCGGGTAGATGAATTAAAACAAGAGTGTCCAGGAATTATTGATGATTAAAATTATTACTATTATATTATTATCGCTTACTTTTATCTCATGTTCGACGCAACATGTGCCAGTAAAAGCAAATGAAAAGGCTTTTGAGGGTGAAGATACTTATATTTTATTTGCTCTTCGTGCAGAACAGATACGAGATTATAAGAGTGCTGCTATTTTGTTTGAAAAACTCTATAAAAAATCTTCAAAAAAAGAGTATCTTTATCGCTCTTTAGAGGATGCTTTAAAAGCTGGTGAATATAAAAATGTCATTGCCCGTGTTGATACTTTGAGTCAAGACTCTTTAGCAGATGCGAAGTTAGTGAGATATAAAATCAGGGCTTTAATAAAGCTGCCTGCACTTGATAGAGCAAAGAAGCTTGCTGTATCTCTTGCTGCTAAAACAAAAGAGGCTGATGACTATCTTTTGGCTAGTGATGTATTTATAAAGAAAAAAGAGTATAACATGGCACTGAAATATCTCGATAGTGCTTATGTTCAAAACTATAATGAAAAGATCTTAGATAAGATGGCTATTATACTGTATGTAAATTTACATAGAAAGAAAGATACTATTGCTTATTTGGAAACACATACTCGTATTAATGGTTGCTCGAAGCTTATCTGCAACAGGCTTATAGGTATTTATAGTCATGAAAATAATATAGATGGGCTCTTATCTACATATAAGCGACTCTATAATGTAGATAAAAGTGAAAATGTTGCACAAAAAATTATACAAATTTATGCCTATAAACGAGATTATATTCAACTTATGAATTTCCTTGAAGAGAGTGGGGCGGATGATGATGTCTTGTTGCAACTTTACATTACAGGTAAAGATTATGATAAAGCTTATAAATTGGCAGATAAACTCTATGCAAAAACTGCAGATGTAAAATATTTAGGGCAGGGTGCTATTTATGAATATGAGAGTCATGAGAACAATATCTCTAAAAAAAGAGTTACAGATGTAGTAAAAAAACTTGAAGATGTTGTAGCTCAGACACAAAGTCCTTTGTATGAAAATTATTTGGGTTATATTTTGATTGATCATAATGTTGATGTTAAAAAAGGAATGGCATATATTGAAAATGTTTTAAAGAAAAACCCTGATTCCGCATACTATTTGGACTCTTTAGCATGGGGATATTACAAGCTAGGAGAGTGTAAAAAGGCTGAGAAGATTTTCAGACGCATTGCAACACTTGAAGGTGGCGATAATCCAGAAGTAATTAAACATATAGACGCAGTAAAAAAATGTTTAAATAAATCCTATAAAACGAAAAAGGTAAGAAAGCAAAAATGATTTTAGATGATATTATAAAAAAGACGAAAGAAGATTTAGTAAAACGAGAAAAAGAGTTTTCACTTGACTGGTTAGGACGCTCTTTAGCATATAATGCAAGACAGCCTAGAGAGGTTATTCTTTATCTTAAAGCTACAGAAGAGGACCCTTATAGAATTATATCTGAAGTAAAAAAGGCATCACCTTCAAAAGGTGTTATTCGTGAAGATTTTGATCCTTTGGCTATTGCACAGAGTTATGAAAGAGGTGGGGCTAGTGCTATTTCTGTTTTAACTGAACCACACTTTTTTCAAGGTTCTTTAGATTATCTTGCAGGTATTAGAAGATATGTTGGGATTCCACTGCTTAGAAAAGATTTTATTATCTCAAAATATCAGATTTTAGAAGCACTAGTATTTGGAGCAGATTTTATACTTTTAATTGCAGCAGCACTGAGTAAAAGTGAGCTAAAAGAGTTACTTAACTATACGAGACATCTGGGAATGGAAGCACTTGTTGAGGTGCATGATAAAAAAGATTTAGTAAAAGCTATTTATGCTGGTGCAGACATCATTGGAATAAATCATAGAAATTTACAAACTTTTGAAATGAATATGAACCTTTCGTATGAGTTGATGCCTCTTATTCCAAATGGAAAAATTATTGTGGCTGAGAGTGGTATTTATGAGCATGGACAGCTTGAAGATTTGAGTAAAGCTGGTGTAGATGCCTTTTTGGTTGGCGAATCTTTAATGCGTCAAGATGATGAAGAAGCAGCTTTAAAAAAATTAAAATATGGAGAGATATAATGAAAAAAATCATTTTAGTGACATTGGTTGGTATAAGTTTGTTTTTTGCTGGGTGTACGCAAGAGACACAAAATAAGATAGGGCGTTCTTTGCAAAATTGGACGGGAAGTAATGGAGTTTTAGATATTTATATGGGTGGTAAACTTGTAAAAAGATTTATTAAAGTTGGAAAGTTAACTACTGCAACAAGTACAGATGGAAGTAATTCTAGAGATTATAGATATGGCTATGGTTATCTTGATACAAATCAAAACTTTCGCGTGGATAAAGGAGAGAAAAAGCTCTATTTTGAAATAAGTAACTACTCTACTCCATATATTTTTTATGAAAATCCAGTGGATTAAGTTTTGGAACTTATAGAACTTTTTAAATATCTTATAAATTCTAAAAGTGAAACACCGAATGATGGTGGAATTTTAAATTTTATGGAAGATTATCTTGAGGGTTTCAGTGCGATTAGAATTGATGTAGAAGATGTAAAAAATCTTTTTATTTATAAAAAATTTGGTGAAGGTGAGCATCTCTGTTTTGCGGGGCATGTTGATGTTGTCCCTGCAGGAGACGGCTGGGATAGTGATCCTTATATTGCAACACAAAAAGATGGCTATATTTATGGGCGTGGTGCGCAAGATATGAAAAGTGGTGTTGCTGCGTTTACTCAGGCTCTAAAAGAGGCAACTGCGTTTAGGGGAACACTCTCTTTACTATTAACCTCGGATGAAGAAGGCGATGCTATAAATGGGACTGTGAAAGTTTTAGAATATCTTAAAGAAAAAGAGATGTTACCAGATGTTTGTGTCGTGGCAGAGCCTACCTGTGAAGAGAATTTTGGTGATGCTATAAAGGTGGGACGACGAGGCTCTATAAATGGATATATCACGATAAAAGGAAAGCAGGGACATGCTGCATACCCCGAAAAAGCAATAAATCCTATTCATCAAATAGCACAGGTGCTTGGAGAGATGGCAGGTGTTGATTTAGATAATGGCGATGAGTATTTTGCTCCTTCAAAGTTTGTCGTTACAGATATTCGTGCAGGAATGCAAGTAACAAATGTAACTCCAAATGAACTTAAAATGATGTTTAATGTAAGAAACAATACAAAAACAACACAAAAAGAGGTTCGAGCATTCGTAGAGAAGTATTTGAAAGATTTTGACTATGAGTTGCGTTTAACGCAGGGTTCGTATCCGTTTAAAACGAATACAGATACAAAACTTGTTAAAAATATTGACGCAGCCATTGAAAAAGTGACAAATAGAGTACCAAAACACTCAACAGCAGGTGGAACAAGCGATGCACGCTTTATTGCTGCGTTTGGAATTGATGTCATTGAATTTGGTGTAAAAAATGATACAATTCACTCTGTAAATGAGAGAACAACTTTAAAAGAAGTCCAAGAGTTACATCAAGTGTTTAAAATTTTAATAGAAGAGTGGAGATAAATATGAGAGCTATTTTTGTGTTATTGCTATTTATTGGTTCTTTACAAGCTGTTGAGCTAGGTTGGTCACATAATTATCAAAAAGGATTGAAAGAAGCTGCAAAAACTCATAAGTTGGTGTATGTTTTGATTACTTCAGATAGTTGTGGTTGGTGCCGAAAATTTGAGCGTACAACCTTACAAATTAAAGCAATAAAAAAGAGATTGCATAGAGAATTTATTACTATTCATCTTTCACGAGATAGAGATAAAATTCCTGCAAAGTTTAAAACTGCACCAATTCCAAGGCACTACTTTGTAGATGCAAAAGGGAACATTCTTTACGCTACTTTAGGGTATAGAGATGAAGAGATGTTTAACTCTTTTATGGATAATGCAGAAGAAAAATATCAAGAAAGCAGGGAGAAAAAATGAAATTTATACAAACAAATAAAGCGCCATCAGCGATAGGACCATATTCACAAGCAACTGTAGTAAATGGTATGGTTTACACTTCAGGACAGATTGCATTAACACCAGAAGGTACAGATGAACTTTTAAGTAAGGATGTGGGTGTACAAGCAGTAAGAGTTTTAGAAAATTTAAAAGCAGTGCTTGAAGAGGCTGGAAGTTCAATGGATAGTGTTATAAAAACAACTATATTTTTAGCAGATATGGACTCTTTTGCAGTAGTAAATGAAGTGTATGAAAAAGCATTTGGTCTACATAAGCCAGCCCGTTCAACTGTTGCTATAAAGACTTTACCTAAAAATGCGCTTGTAGAAATTGATGCTATAGCACTTGTAAATGGTTACTCTTTTTAAAAAGTCTTCAAGATTAAACATAAATTAAAACTTAGTTAGGTATAATTCCGAACTTTTTGTAGAAATACAACCTAAAAATATTTAAGGACCATAGATGTACGCAATTATTAAAAATGGTGGTAAGCAGTATAAAGTTCAAGAGGGTGATATATTATCTTTAGATAAAATGTCTCTTGAGCCAGAAGCTACTATCGAAATCAAAGAAGTTCTAGCTGTAAATGCTGGAGAACTTAAAATGGGAGCTCCATATGTAGATGGTGCTGTTGTTACTGCTGAAGTTATCAGTGAAGGTCGTGATAAGAAAGTTATCACTTTCAAAAAGCGTCGTCGTAAAGATAGTAAAGTAAAGCGTGGTTTTAGAAGAGACTATACTCGTGTTAGAATTACTAAAATAGCTGCATAAGTTATTTAAAGAAGTTTATTAACTAAAAAGCAACTAGTTGCGTGAGCTTTCTGCTTAAGAAAACTTAGCGTTAGCGTAGCTAAAGGGACTTTGTTCCTTTTGCGTAATAAAATAAATAAGAGGTTCCCTTAAAATTGGGAACCAATTTTAAGGAGATTAGAGATGGCACATAAGAAAGGTCAGGGTAGTACACAGAATAATCGTGATTCGGCTGGTAGAAGACTTGGTGTAAAGAAATTTGGTGGTGAAGCAGTAAT
Organism: Sulfurimonas sp.; assembly: GCF_027056685.1. Taxonomy (GTDB): domain Bacteria; phylum Campylobacterota; class Campylobacteria; order Campylobacterales; family Sulfurimonadaceae; genus Sulfurimonas. Next base: position 5,257 of record NZ_JALUKE010000109.1, on the reverse strand, counting down.
TGCTGGTAATATCATCATCCGTCAACGTGGAACTAAAGTTCACCCAGGTAAAAATGTTGGTATGGGAAAAGACCATACAATTTTTGCTTTAGTTGATGGTACTGTTGCGTTTGAGAGAAAAGATAAAAAACGTCAACAAGTTTCAATTATACCTGCTGCATAGTTCTACAACTGTTTAGGCTTTTATGCCTAAGCAACTCTTTCTTTCGGATTTTTCCAAAAAATAAATTTTTAAATATTTAATAATGTAACTATTTTATAATAGTCTATTTTTAAATATTTATGCTTCCATAAAAGCAAACCAAGGATAAATAATGTTTACAGATAGTGTCGAATTAACAGTCTCATCAGGAAAAGGTGGGCAAGGGTGTGTGGCATTTCGTCGCGAAAAATTTGTACTCAATGGTGGTCCAAATGGTGGTGATGGTGGCAAGGGTGGAGACATCTGGTTTAAATGTGATAACAATACACATACACTCTCTCATTTTCAAAGAAAAATGCATATAAAAGCAGATAATGGTCGTCCTGGTGAGGGTTCAAACTGTACCGGTAAATCGGGTGCGAAAAAAGTGGTTATTGTACCACCTGGAACACAAATTATAGATAGTGAAAGTGGAGAAGTACTTTTTGATATGCTCAAACATGGTCAAGAAGAGAAATTTCTTGAAGGTGGTAAAGGTGGACTTGGAAATACACACTTTAAATCTCCTACAAATCAAAGACCTACTTATGCACAACCGGGTGAAAAAGGGCAAACAAGAGATATTAAATTAGATTTGAAGCTTATAGCTGATGTTGGTTTAGTAGGCTTTCCAAATGTCGGTAAATCTACACTTATTTCTACTGTTTCAAATGCAAGACCAGAGATAGCAAATTATGAATTTACTACGCTTACTCCAAAATTAGGTCAAGTAAACATAGGAGATTATGAATCTTTTGTTATGGCAGATATTCCTGGAATTATTGGTGGTGCTCATGAAGGTAAAGGGCTTGGAATTAAGTTTTTACGCCATATTGAGAGAACAAAAACACTTCTTTTTATGATTGATTTAGCTTCATATCGAGATCTGAAAGAGCAAATAGAGACACTTAAAAATGAAGTTGCATCATTTTCTGACAAACTTGGAACTTCAAGATATGCTATTGCACTTACTCGTGTTGATATAGTTGATCCAGATGAACTAAATAAAAAAATTAATTCTTTTATTGAAATGTTAGGTCTGAATCCAACTAAAAAAAGTGAATTTGATTTCGATGCAGAACTCCCCTATTTCATACAAGAGAGTGCAGATGAGACATTGGGATATGATGTTGAGAAACCTTACTTTATTGTTCCTATATCATCGGCTATAAATAAAAATATAGAACCTTTAAGATATTCACTTTTTAATTTAGTGCACCAAACTAGAAAGTAGTTTTTGTGAAACGCGTTGTAGTAAAAGTTGGTAGTGCTGTTTTAACTCAAAATGGTGAAATTGCGCTGAAACGAATGCAGGCATTAGTAGACTTTTTGGTAAAATTACAAGAAAAATATGAAGTTATTTTAGTCTCATCAGGTGCTGTAGCTGGTGGATATACAAAGCTAAAACTTGATAGAACAATTGTCTCCAATAAACAGGCACTAGCAGCTATTGGTCAGCCAGTTCTGATGCAAAAATATGCAAGTAAATTTGCCAAATACAAACATGTGGTAGCACAAGTTTTGGTAACAGCAGCAAATTTGAAAAAAGAGGATGATATTTTAAGAGTTAAAGCGACTGTTGAGACTTTAATAAAAAATAGTGTAATTCCTATAGTCAATGAAAATGATGCCACAGCAACAGATGAACTTGAAGTAGGTGATAATGATCAGCTCTCTGCTTATATTACCAATCATACAAATGCGGATATGTTGATAATTCTTTCAGATATAGATGCTTACTACAATAGTGATCCTCGTGAAAATGTTAATGCACAGGTAATTAAAAAAGTAGAAAACATAGATAAAAAAGAGCTACAAAAAGATGTAAATCCAAATAATATTTTTGCCACTGGTGGAATTGTTACAAAATTAAAAGCAGCAGAATATCTGCTAAATGCAGATAAAGAGATGTTTTTAGCGAGTGGATTTGATTTGAGTGATGTAGAGAGTTTTATGCTTGATGGTAAGCATAAGGGTGGTACAATTTTTACAAAAAAGGCTAATAGATGAATGTAGTATTTATGGGAACACCCGACTATGCAGAAAAAATTTTACAAAAACTGCTCGATACGAAAGATATAAATGTAACTGCAGTTTATACCCAGCCTGATAAACCCGTTGGACGAAAAAAAATAATGACTGCTCCGGTTGTTAAAACTTTAGCAATGAAATATAATGTACCGGTTTATCAACCAACAAGATTGCGTGATGAAGAAGTAGTAGAAGAGTTTAGAACAATTGATTGTGATTATATTGTTGTTGCAGCGTATGGACAAATTTTACCTAAAGAGATTCTTACTTATGCTCCTTGTATTAATCTCCATGCTTCTATTTTACCTCACTATAGAGGGGCAAGCCCTATTCAGCAAGTTCTTTTAAATGGAGAACCTCAAACTGGTGTAACAGCTATGCTTATGGATGAAGGACTTGATACTGGTGCTATTTTAAAGGTAAAAACTATAGATGTAGCTGATGATGAGATGGTTGAAGAACTGTTTGATGCGCTTACTGATGTTGCTACTGATTTAACTATTGATGTTTTAGAAAATTTTTCTACTTTAACTCCTATAGAGCAAGATGAAACACAGGCAACGCATTGTAAAAAGATTACTAAAGCTGACGGTGAAGTTGATTTTGATGATGCTGTAGAGCTTTTTAACAAATATAGAGCATTTACTCCTTGGCCTGGAGTTTATCTCTCAAGTGGTTTAAAGTTAAAAAAAATAGCACTGCAAGAGAGAGAAAAAGAGTTTGATGAAGCTGGTAAAATTATAGCGATAGATAAAGATAGCATAGTTGTGACTTGTAAGCGTGGTGCAATTAGAATTTTTAGAGTACAACCAAACTCCAAAAAAGAGATGGATATTATTTCTTATATAAATGGTAAAAGAGTTGTACTTGAAGATACTCTCTCTTAAATCTATTGATTCAACACAATTATATCTTAAAAAATCAATACTATTAAAAGAGCTAAATGCTCCAGTAGCAGTTATAGCTCAAGTACAAACGCAAGGAATAGGGAGTAGAAATAATTCTTGGATTTCAAAAGAGGGAAATCTTTTTCTCTCTTTTGCTTTACCATTAGAAGATTTGCCAAGAGATTTAAAGTTAGAGTCTGCATCTATCTATTTTGCATCTATTTTAAAAGAGACATTGTCTGCGTTTGGCTCCGAGGTATTTTTAAAGTGGCCAAATGATTTTTATATAGGTGAGAATAAAATTGGTGGAATGATAACTACTGTTGTAGATAAAACTATAATTTGTGGTGTTGGTATCAATCTTATTTCTTCCGTCGAAGAGTTTTCAAAATTAGATATAGATATAGATAAAAAAGCTTTATTAGAGACTTATTTTCAAAATCTTGAAAAAAAGTTTTTATGGAAGCAAGTTTTTAGTAAATATAAGTTAGAATTTTACACAAATAAAAAGTTTTTTACACATAAAGATGGTCAGAAAATTTCACTTCAAAGAGTGAAACTAGAAGATGATGGTAGCATAAGTATTAATGGTGAGAGGATATATAGCAGACGATGAGTGAAATAATTGTAATTGCAAATCAAAAGGGTGGGGTAGGTAAGACTACTACTGCTGTTAATTTAGCTGCTTCACTTGCTGTTGCAGAAAAAAAAGTACTTTTGATAGACTCGGATCCACAAGCGAATGCGACAACATCACTTGGTTTTCATAGAAATGATTATGAATTTAATATATATCATGTATTGATTGGGACAAAAAAACTTAAAGATATTATTTTAAAATCTGACCTGCCAACACTTCATCTTGCTCCATCAAACATTGGACTTGTTGGAATTGAAAAAGAGTACTATGATGCAGATAAAGCACGAGGTCGGGAATTAGTTCTTAAAAAAGCTATTGCAAATATACAAAAAGAGTATGACTATATTATTATTGATTCCCCTCCTGCGCTTGGACCTATGACAATAAATGCACTCTCAGCAGCAAATTCAGTTATTATTCCTATTCAGTGTGAATTTTTTGCACTGGAGGGTTTGGCACAGCTTTTAAATACTGTGAAGCTTGTAAGAAAATCAATCAATCCAAAATTGGCTGTAAAAGGTTTTTTGCCGACAATGTTCTCTTCTCAAAATAACTTGTCTAAACAAGTGTTTGCCGATTTGCGTCAACACTTTAAAGGAAAGCTTTTTAAAGATGAAGCAGATAAATACATCGTAGTACCACGAAATGTGAAACTTGCGGAGTCTCCATCATTTGGTAAGCCTGCAATTCTTTATGATGTAAAATCAACTGGCTCCATAGCCTATCAACATTTAGCACAAGCTATTATTAAATAATTTTCAGTTTTTTAAGGAGCTGTTGTAGTGAAAAGTCAAAAATTAGGTAGAGGTCTTGATGCACTTTTAGGTGAAATAGATGAAGCGTACGATAACGAAGGCACGCAGCGTGATGAAATTTTAGAAATTCCACTTAAAGAGATTAGACCTAATCCTTTTCAACCAAGAAAATCATTTAACGAAGAATCTTTACAAGAACTTGCAGAGTCTATAAAAAATGATGGTTTACTGCAACCTGTCGTTGTCACAGAAGATATTGATGGCTATATTTTGATTGCTGGTGAGCGAAGATTTCGTGCATCTAAATTAGCAAAAATGAAAGAAATCCGTGCAATTGTTCTCAATAGTGATGAGCATAAAATGCGCCAATTTGCACTTATTGAAAATATTCAAAGAGAAGAGTTAAATTCTGTTGAGTTGGCAGAAGCATATAATGAACTTTTAAAACTACATGAAATAACACATGAGGGTCTCTCTGCGATGATTCATAAAAGCAGAGCGCATATTACAAATACACTGCGTTTACTTCAGCTCTCAAAGATGACTAAAAAAGCTTTGATAGAGCAGAAAATAACTGCTGGACATGCAAAAATGCTTGTTGGATTGGATGATAAACAGCAGCAACTAATGGTGAACTCTATTATTGGACAAAAATTGAGTGTTCGTGATACAGAGAGTATGATTAAAAGCATAAAAGAGCAAAATCAAGTAGATGAAGCATCACAAAATAAAGCTTCAGTTTCTAAAACTTATGATTTCTCAA
>NZ_JALUKE010000108.1 GCF_027056685.1 Sulfurimonas sp. | reverse complement strand
GTTGCCTCTTTGGCAATAGATATTTTTGAAAAATTAGAGGTAAAACCTTTGATGCAAATTTCAAATATCAAGATTCCTGAACTCCTTGTTGAAATGTTTGATACATTAAGCATTGATGACTTTAGACATATAAATATTGATAAATTTATTAGCATAGGCGAAGAGTGGTTAAGTAAACTTGTCTATTTGCAACATGTCGAGCAACTTGATGCACTTTTAGAAATTGTGCCAGAGTCTATAAAAGTAGAACTTTTAAAGATGAAAGAGTTATGTCTGGAGATAAAATCTGAAAATGTTGTGCTTGCACCGATTTATTATGCAAAAATGCTCTACTATGATGAACTTTTCTTCCGCTGTATTGTAGGAAATGAAGTATATGCTCGTGGTGGAAGATATAAAAATGAAGCGCTCACTTCAGTAGGTTTTGCAATATATACAGATGTATTGTGCGAAGCCATAGAGCAATAGAAAAAGAGGGAAATAAATATGTATGAAAATAAAGCAGATGTAGTTGTTGGAATCCAGTGGGGTGATGAAGGTAAAGGGAAAATAGTTGATAAACTCGCTCTTGAATATGATATGGTATGCCGCTCTCAAGGTGGACACAACGCTGGTCACACTATTTGGGTTGATGGTGTTAAGTATGCACTACACCTTATTCCATCAGGTGTGCTTAATCCAAACGCAGTGAATGTTGTTGGAAATGGTGTTGTACTCTCTCCTAGTTCTATTATAGAAGAGATGGAGCAGTTTGAGGGCTTAGAGGGTCGTCTCTTTATTTCAGATAAAGCACATCTCAATCTCTCTTATCATGCCCAGATTGATCAGGCAAAAGAGAAACTCAAAGGCGATAAAGCCATAGGTACAACAGGAAAAGGAATAGGGCCTGCCTATTCTGATAAAATCAATCGTATTGGTCATCGTGCCGGAGAGCTTTTAAATCCTGAAAAATTATGTCAAACTATTTTAGATTATTTTGCACTCAATAAGCCTATTTTTGATGTTATGGATCTGCATGCTCCAAAAAAAGAGGAGCTCCTTGGGGAACTCAGTGCATACAATGAAAAGCTTGCTCCTTTTATTACCGATACAACACAAATGGTATGGCGTGCGCTTGATAGTGAAAACAAACGCGTACTTTTAGAAGGTGCACAGGGAACTATGCTTGACATCGACCATGGAACATACCCGTATGTAACTTCAAGCTCAACTGTAAGTGCAGGTGCTTGTACAGGGCTTGGGCTCAACCCTAAAGACATCGGCAAAGTGACAGGAATTGTAAAAGCTTACTGTACTCGTGTTGGAAATGGACCTTTTCCTAGTGAAGATTTAGGTGAAGATGGTAAACGACTTGGTGAACAAGGGCATGAGTTTGGAACAACAACAGGGCGTGCGCGTCGTTGTGGTTGGTTCGATGCAGTAGCTACTCGTTATGCTTCACGCCTTAATGGTTGTGATGAACTCGCACTTATGAAACTTGATGTACTTGATGGTTTTGATGCAGTAAAAGTTTGTGTTGCTTATGAGTATAATGGTGAAACTATTGATTATTTACCAGCTGATTTGGAAAATGTAACACCAATATATAAAACTTTTAAAGGTTGGGATAAATCTGTAGGTGCTCGTACATTCGAGGATCTTCCTCAGACTGCTCAAGAGTATGTAAAACTTATTGAAGAGATTAGTAAAACAAAAGTTGGTATAATCTCTACATCTCCTGAAAGAGAAGACACTATAATACTTTAAAGGAACTCCCTCTGTTATGAAAACGCGCTTTAGCTCTTTAGTAAATGTGAAAAAAAACACAATGCAGCAGAGTGAGAGTGCTTTTCAAAAGGCAAATGCGGTTTTTTTAAACGCAGAAGATGCCTTAAAAACTTCTACAAAACAACTTCAAGAACTAGCACCTCCCACAGATGGTCAGATTTCCAATTTTTTAGCACATAGAGCACTTCTTGATGTACAAAGAGCGCTCATAACACACAATCAAGAGTGGGTTGCGTTTAGTCAAACTGAGATGCAAAAGGCAAAGGAGCAGCTTAAATTTGACACGATAGAGTATGAAAAATTTAAGTATCTCGAGTTTGAAGAACAAAAAAAACTAATTAAAGAAGCAAAAATAAAAGAAGCAAAAGATTTAGATGAGATAGCTCTCATGACTTATGCAAATAAAAACTATAAAAAGGCAGCCTTGTGAGATATATTTTCATACTATTTTTTCTCTATTCATCACTTTTTGCACTGCAGACAAGTGATAAAATATTTGAGTGTACTAAGATTTTTGAGCAGAGAAAAGGGGAGCTTTTAGTGGAGTTAGAGCGTATAGATGAACAAAAACAAGCACTTAATTCTCTTAAAATTGCTACAGAAAATTTACTGAAAAAAAAGAAAGCTAAACTTGATCAGCAAGAAGAGGCGCTGAATACAAAATTGGCTGAGGTAACAAAGAAAGAGAATGCCATAAAAGCTATTCGCGATGAAAACAAAAAGCTTTTAGAAACACTTAAAAGTACAAAAATATCTAAAATATCTCAAACATTCTCAAAGATGAAAGCTGGAGCGGCTGCGGGTGTTTTGTCTGATATGCCAACAGATGATGCAGTTGTAATTTTACAATCTTTAAAACCTAAGGTTGTAGGAAAGATTTTTACGAAAATGGATCCAACAAAAGCGGCAAAACTTACAGAACTTTTAGCAAAATAAACTTTATAATCAAATTTTTACATTTAATACAGTAGAATAACGCAATAAATTTACTCTAGGCATTAATTATGAAAATGACTCTTAAAACTATCCCTCATATCGCAAATAAAGTTGCAATTGATTTAAACAAAAGTGGCGTTGTCGTAATGACAAAAGGTCTAGAACTAGTAGCAGCTGAGGCAGAAAAAGTTTTGCACGAGAGTGTAAAACAGGAAATGGCATTAGAAGAAAAAGTCAATGAAATTTGTGATGATAATGAAGATGAAATAGAATATATGCTCGCTGATGAGAGACAGCTTTTTTATATGATTAAAAAGAAATTGGCACCTGAATTTGGCGTTATCTTAAATTATGAAGAGCGATTTTCAGACATAGCACATAAGATACTTGATGAACTGTACGAAGAAGATCTAATACATTTTGATGTATCAGAAAATCGTATTAAAAATATTATTTATAGTGCTATTACCTCATTTATGGCAGATAGTTCAGAAATTGAAGATGCAGTAATGGATAAAATCCGTTCGTATAAACGCAGATTTATTCCTGGAACTGATGAGTTTGAGATTTTACATGAAAAACTTTACCGTGAAGAGTTAACAAAAAGAGGAATGGAGTAAAACTATGAGCAATACATTGAAAAAAGTTTGGATATATTTAGAAAATGGCACATATCTTGAAGCAAATAGTTTTGGTGCATCTAAAACAGAAGTCGGAGAGATTGTCTTTAACACTTCTATGACTGGTTATCAAGAGATAATGAGTGACCCATCTTATGCTGGACAATTTGTAACATTTACTACACCGGAGATTGGAAATGTAGGCGTAAATGAGCAAGATATGGAGAGTCTTAAAGCACATGCAAAAGGGATGATAGTAAGAAAATATCAAGCCCGTTACTCTAACTTTAGAGCAGAAAAATCTTTGCATGAATTTTTAGCAGAAAATGATCTTATGGGAATTTGTGACATTGATACAAGATACCTTACAAAAATGCTCCGTAGTGAAGGTTCTATGATGATGATTGCTTCTACTGAAGTAAGTGACAGAGAAGAACTTAAAAAAATACTTGAAAATTCTCCTCGAATTGAAGCAATTAATTATATTGAGCAAGTGAGTACAAAAGAGGCATATAAACATACTTCAAGTACCTACTCAAAT
>NZ_JALUKE010000107.1 GCF_027056685.1 Sulfurimonas sp. | reverse complement strand
TTTTAGCTAGTTTTTTTGCAATTTTCTTTTTATCAGCTTTTTTAGCTTTTTTCTTATTTTTTTTCTTCTCTACTTTTTTCTTTTCAGATTTTTTAGCACTTTTCTTTTTCTCTGCTTTTTTAGCAACTTTTTTTGCCTTTGCTTCTAACTCTTTTTTCTTATCTTTTGCCATTTGTGGCTCCTTTTAGTAATAAATTATAGGTATTATATATAATTTATTTTACTTTGTCAATAAAATCTCTATAAAATATAGAGTTAAGATATAAACAACTATAATATGTTTCACTTTAGGAGCAAATAGATGACATTTATAGAATTTAAAAAACTACTCTTAGATGCAGAGATAAGTCTGCCAAAATTCAGCAAACTCATAAAAGTAAGTGAAAAAAATATTCAATCTTATAAAAAAAAGGGAGAAGTACCAAACACCATTGCTGTCATTGCAAAGTGTTTTGCTGCGATGCATACAAAAGGACTTAATTATAGAGAAAAGATTGAAGCATTGGGACTTGAAGCAAAAACAAAAAAAGGTGCTGGTTTTGCAAAAACAAAAAAGAAAGAGAAAGAAAAACCTCATGTAATAGAATCGTAATAAAGCTATCTTATCATTCTTCATACCATTTAATGGAGACAAAGAATGAAACTGCGTGAATTTAATATAAAAACCGAAAATCTTGAACTTGGTTATGCACAAAGCGACCTTAATCTAGAAATGATTGAAGAATATTTCTCTGACGAACTTGATATTCCCATAGAGTACATTAATAAACTTGAAATTCTTAAAGACTCTCTCTATGTAAAACTCACCGACTCAGTCAGATACTTTAACGAAGATTGGTATGTCAATATGCAAAGGATTGCATAATGTTAGATGTTGAGAAGATGATACAAGAAAAGTACCCTAAACTGCGAAACAATAAAATCATCAAAAGTGCCATTTCAAAGTTTAGCGATTCTGTCATTCATCAAGATGAAATCAATAAATTTTTGAAACGAAACAAGCACCTCGCTCCTTTAGAGTTTGTGGAGCATGTACTTGATGAGATGCAATTTAACTATCTCGTCTCAGATAAATACCTTGAAAATATTCCTACCGAGGGGCGAGTGGTCATCATTGCCAATCATCCATTAGGTGCACTCGATGCGCTTGCTCTTATTAAGCTCATCAGCTCTGTTCGTAAAGATGTCAAAATAATCGCAAACGATTTTCTCAACACACTTACGCCACTCAGACCCATCCTACTTGATATTAATAACTTCAAAAACAAACAATCTAAAGAGTCTATTAATAATATCTACGATGCTTTAAACTCTGAAGAGGTAGTTATTATTTTTCCTTCTGGAGAAGTTAGTCGCGCGACACCAACAGGCATTAAAGACAAAAAATGGCACAAAGGCTTCTTGAAGTTTGCAAAACGCTCTAACAGTCCTATTTTACCTGTTTTCATAGGTGGAAAAAATTCAAAAATCTTTTACTCTGTCTCTGCACTTAACAAAAAGCTCTCAATGCTCCTACTTTCAAATGAAATGTTCAAACAAAAAAATAAATCTATCGAAATAATTGTCGGAGAGCTTATTCCCTATGAGAATGTCACACCAAAAGGAATAGAACAAGAACAACTTATACGCCTATATAAAAAACATCTCTACAATCTCAAAAAAGGCATCAGCTTCTTTACAACACAAAAAGCTATTGCCCTCCCAGAAGACAGAAGAAATTTAAAAAAAGAACTTAAAAAATCCCCTCTTCTAGGCTTAACAAAAGACAATAAAAAGATATATTTATATGAATACTCTCTTAAAAACAGTGCTGTTTTAAATGAACTTGGTCGTCTTCGTGAAATATCTTTTCGCAAGGTAGGAGAAGGTGCAAATAAAAAACGCGATATAGACAAATATGACAGATACTACAAACATATCATACTCTGGGATAATGAAGCACTTGAGATTGTAGGTGCATATCGAATTGCAGAGTGTAAAAATATTTTAGAGCACTACTCACAAAATGCCCTCTATACGACGACACTCTTTGAGTACAATGATGCCCTAGTTCCTTATCTAAAAAATTCCATAGAACTCGGTCGTAGCTTTGTGCAGCCAAAATACTGGGGCTCTCGTGCGCTAGACTACCTCTGGCAAGGAATTGGTGCATATATTAAAAGCAATCCTCAGATAGAGTATATGTATGGACCTGTAAGCATATCGGGCGCGTATCCGAAAATTGCAAAAAATATGATACTCTACTTTTATGACTACTACTTTCATGACAATGAAGCGCTTGTACAAGCCAAACTTCCTTACACTATAAATCTTGAAGATGAATATATGAAAAGTTTCATTAAAGAGATACAGGGTAACAACTATAATGAAGACTTCAAACTACTCAAAAAGGCACTCGGATTTTTAGAACTCAGTGTTCCAACTCTATACAAACAGTATGCTGACCTTTGTGAAAAAGGTGGTATACGATTTAGTGCATATAATATCGATGAAGATTTTTCTGACTGTGTTGATAGTTTTATTTTAGTTGATGTCAAAAGAATTAAAGAAAAACAGAAAAAAAGATACTTCGGAGAGTAATATTAGTGAACAAACTTCCAAAAAAATATAAAAATATTCTAAAACAACTTGATATAGCTTTTCAACCAATTTTAAATATACACACTGGAAAAATTTATGCTGTTGAAGCACTTTTAAGAAATCATCTCGATGCTGGATTTAAATCTATATTTGATATCTTTGACACAGTAAGCAAAGATAATGCTCTTTTTGCATTTGACATAGCATTAAGAGAAAAAACATTTCAAAAGTTTACAACAATTGAAAATTATGAATCAATTAAACTTTTTTACAATTTAGACAATCGCCTTTTTGAAATGCCTGATTTTGAATCAGGAAATACAAATATTCTTCTCAAAAGATACAACATTGCAAAAGAAAACATATGTTTTGAAATCTCTGAAAGATATGAGGTTTTAAATAATCATCTTATGGAAAAAGTTCTCCAACACTATAAAAATGAAAATTTCTACATAGCTATTGATGATTTTGGAGTTGGACACTCTGGCTATAAATTACTTTTTGATTCTACTCCTGATATAATTAAAATTGATAGATATTTTTTACAAAACATTGAAAAAGATAGAAAGAAAAGGTTAATGGTTGCAAGTATTACTCACTTAGCAATTCAACTTGGAATAGAAGTACTTGCTGAAGGCGTTGAAACACGGGCAGAATACTTGACCTGTAAAGAAATAGGATGTAATCTCGTACAGGGTTATTTTGTACAACATCCAACAAAAGAGACACAAGAGATAAAACACAAATATACACATATTACAGAGATGCTCAAAAGTTCCAAACGAGATGAAAAATCTTCAAAAACGCTCAAATATATAGAAAAAATCGTTCCTCTCGTTACTAATACATCTATGGATAATGTTGTTGAATATTTTAAAGAGTATAAAAATACACCTTATGTGCCCGTGGTTAATGAAAAGAATGAACCAAAAGGTATTCTTCCCGAAGATAATATAAAAGAGTATCTCTATTCTCCCTATGGAATTGCTCTTCTTCTTAACAATACAAAAAAACAATCAAAGCTAAAAAACCTTATAATTAGCGCACCAAGTATTGACATCAGTAGCAGCATTTCTATGATTATTGTGTATATTTCATTTTATTCTTCCACCCGTTTCACTCCCAGCCTTCCACTTTTTTGAGTCTCAAACAAGCATATAAAATTGTAGCATAAATGAGAGTGAGTGGAAGAATGGTTTTTTCTATTTCATCACTTTTTTAGCATTTTTCTTTCGTTGAGAGTCTGCATTTGCTGAAAACTCTATTTTATACGCATTATGCACAA
>NZ_JALUKE010000106.1 GCF_027056685.1 Sulfurimonas sp. | reverse complement strand
ACAAATAAAATTTCTAAAGGAAATAGTGACTCACACTCGCTTACAAAAGAGGAATTTTTAGAGAGTATGTATATGAGTGAAGATGAGGGTGTCATAGATGAGCAAGAGTCTGATGTTATTGAAAATATTTTAAATCTTGACAATATTAAAGTCAATGAGGTGCTTACGCCTAGAAGTGTTGTTTTTGCACTTGATGAGAGTATGAGCATAAAAGATGTTATTCAAACGCAGCCTGCAATTTTTAAATTTTCTCGTATTCCTATTTTCAAAGAGTCGCTTGAAACTATCACTGGAATTGTACTCACTAAAAAAATATTTAAACAAGCATTAGCAGATGATAGTGTAACACTTGGCTCTATAAAGAAAGATATGTTCAGCATCAATGAAAACATCCCTGTAAGCAAGGCTCTTGACCTTTTTATATCGAAAAAAGAGCATATGTTTTTAGTGACAGATAACTATGATCAAACAGATGGAATTATTACACTTGAAGATTGTGTTGAGACTATTTTAGGTGTGGAAATTATGGATGAAAGCGACACGACTGAAGATATGCGTGAGCTTGCAAAGCGTAAAATGAAGCTCAAACGCAAGGCTAAAGAGGTAAAAGAGGCGTAAGCGTAAATGCCTCCTTTTTTATTACATTCCAGGGATGCGTGGAATTTTTCCAAGTTTTGAGTTACGGCAGTAAAATCCCCAGCCTTTTTTGAGCCAATGTCCTATGAATGGCATAGGAATCATCTTACCACCTTTATGGTCTCTGTAAACAAAGGCTGCTCCATCACCACTATCCATAACACATAAAATGTTAATATGTTCTTCATACCCTTTTCTCTCATCAGAGCCAAGAACCATCTGTTTGATGTTAAAAGCAACATTCCTTGCCATTACCTCTGCAACATGCCCCTGTTTTGCTCTCCAATCAGGCCCTTGTAGGGCAACACTGTCCCCAATTGCAAAAACTTTGCATATTCCCTCTTGCGTTTCACTTGATGCATCAAAATCATGTTGCACTTCGCAGTAATCATTAATGAGAATCATTCCAGAGTCATTGAGTGGTAGGTCACTGTTTGCAAAAACATCATGACCATTACCTGCTGGTATAAACATTGTAAAATCAGACTCAAGTTTACTCTCATCTTCAAAGACAATGCCATCTTCTTCAAATTTTGTAATCTTTTTGCCAAAATGTTTTTTAATATCAAGTTTGTTAAACATTACATCCATCATTTTAAGTGCTTGTTTACCCATTCTCGCCCCTGGTTCTGCCATTGGAGCAAAAAAAGTAAGTTCAAAATTATCGCGAATACCTAGCTTTTTGAGTTGATTGTGGACATTAAAAAGTACCTCAAAAGCTGGTCCCCCTCTTACATTTGAAGGGTCTTTTGGATTACCACCAAATCCCATTGCTATTTTTCCACTCCCTTTTTGTATGAGTGCATCAATTTTGTCTTTAATTTTTAGAGAGTCTTCTGGTACTCCACAGATGGAGAGGAAATTTTCACTTCCTTTATGTTTCATCTTCCCACTTCCCATTGCTACCACAAGATATTCATATTCATAAGTCTCTTTAGCACAGTAGACTTTGTTCTCTTTTGATTTAATGGCAGTTACTTCATCTATGATAAGTTCAAAACCATGAGCTTTTTGCAAATCTTTAAGAGGAACACATATATCTTCAAATTTGCTCTCCCCAGTTGGAATCCAGATAGATGTTGGATAGATATAAAAATAGTCACGATTTGAGATAAGTGTAACACTAAACCCCTCTTTTCTTAAAAAGATAGCAGCTTCGACACCTGCAAATCCACCACCCAGTATAAGTACTTTTTTCATAATTGAATCCTGCATAATTTGATTTTATAAGAAATATTACAATGTATGATGTTAAAACTACATTAAGAGGGGTATTTTTATCGTCAATTCAGGCGTTTTTCAAATTCATCTACGACTTTTGTCACAATCAAATCTGATGTCACATTAAGTGAGGTACGACACATATCTAAAATTCTATCTACTGCAACGATGAGTGCCATATACTCTACAGGAAGACCCAATTGGTTGAGAATGACAACCATCATAACAAGTGAAGCACTTGGAAGTGCGGCAACACCAACGCTGAGTGCCACAACAGTAATGCCAAGGAGGAGTTGGTCACCAAAACTGAGTGCCACTCCTGCAAGGTTGGCGATGTAAAGCACTGCAACACTTAAATAGGCTGCCGTTCCATCCATAGATACCGTAGCTCCTAGAGGGAGTACAAAAGAGGCTGTCTTTTTATTGACGCCGCCTATCTCTTCAACGACACGCATAGAGACAGGCAGCGTTGCTGCTGATGATGCTGTAGAAAATGCCATAATGGGTGCTTCGCGAACATCTGAGAGATATTTGTATGGGTTTACTTTTGTAAACAAACGCAGCACTGCGGGGAGGGTGATAATTCCATGAAAAACAATGACACCCACAACAACAAAGATGTACTTGTAAAGCCCTAATACCACCTCTATACCTTGCTCGGCAATGACATAAGAGATAAGTGAAAAGACACCAAGTGGTGTGAGGCGAATAATCCACTCTGCCATCACAAGCATTGCTTCACTTACAGAGTTAAAAAAGCTTTTCAGAGGTGCTTGCTGTTCAGGTTTGAGATAGAGTGAAGCCACCCCAAACATAATGGCAAAGATAATGATTTGCATCATTTTCCCCTCACTAAGGGCATGGAAAATATTTGTAGGAATGAAGCTTAGCAGCATCTTCTCAAGTGAAAAAGGGGCAATGGTAGCTGCTTTTGCATACTCCAAGCCCTGTGCGCTGACATGCTCACCAATGTGAAAGATATTCATAGCAACAATGGCGGCTAAAACTGCAAGGGCAGTTGTAAGCACATAGAGTCCGATGGTTTTAAGCCCCATGCGTTTGAGGTGCTCAATCGAGCCAAGCCCAAGAATAGCGACATAAATACTTGCGAAGACAAGAGGTACAACAAGCATTTTTAAGAAGTAAACAAATGCTACTCCTATTACTTTTTGTTTGAGGGCGAGTTCAGGAAAGAGTATGCCAAACGCAGCACCTAAAATAATTCCTAAAACAACAAGAGTGTTTGTTGTTGCATATTTTTTTACTTTTTTTATCATATTGTTTTCATCTTTATAAAAGGTTTTTCTTTATCCAATAAGATAGTACATAAAGTCCCCAAACATGCTGCTTAAAACTTCCTCGCGCGGCTGTTTGTATATACTCTTCTAATTTATCACTTTTAAAGATTCCTGTCTCTTTGTTTACCTCTTGTATGAGTGAGATATTTCCAGAGCTGATGAGGTACTCCATATAAGGATTTGAAAAACCCTTTTTCTTGCGTGTTAGTATCTCGTTAGGGAGTTTGTTAGTCATGATCTGTTTGAGTAGTGATTTTGTGATGCCATCTTCGTAGCGTAGTTTAGGGTCAATGGCAAAAATTGTTTGGGCTAACTTATGGTCTAAAAATGGTGTGCGTGACTCTATGGAGTGAGCCATGCTCACACGGTCAAGTTTTGTTAAAAAGTGCTCTGCTTGAAAGATGTTTAGGTCGATGTAACTGTACCAGATGGATGGGTCAGAGTGAGTAGAGTTTTCAAACCGTTCATAATAGTTTTGAAGATATTTTAGACTTTCATTATCTCGTACATTGCGTTTAAGGAGTCCATTTTTTTGTAAGTCGGTGAATTTATCGCCACTTGTGCGAAAGAGCAGGGTATCATCAAAGATGCGTTTGTACCACTCCCACTCTCTGTTCATGGAGAAGTTTGCACGAAAGTATTTTTTGAGCCAGTTTTTATGTGCGAGTGATGCTGCCTGTTCGATGTCAAGATACTCGAAGTATTGGCGATA
>NZ_JALUKE010000105.1 GCF_027056685.1 Sulfurimonas sp. | reverse complement strand
ACAAATAAAACAGAGAAATTGCAGATAGAAAAAGCACAACCATCAAAGGTTGCCGTACAAACTACATCACAAACAAATGCAAGTAATACAAAAATAGATGTTTTTTGGATGATAGTTGTATTTCTTCTTGGTACTGCGTTTGGAATTGCTTTGATGGTATTGAAACCTCTTAAATTTACAAAAAAAGTAAAATTATTCAATGTGAAAGATGAAAAACTTTTACTTATGAAACTTTTACCGTTTAAAGATAAAGATGCAGAGGTACAAAAAATAGTAGATATATTAGAAGCAAATATTTACTCTTCTAAAAAAGAGCAGATAGATAAAAAACTCTTAAAAGAGATACTTAAAAAGTACGATATTTCTTAATCTAGAATATCGTATAGTTTATTTGCATGAGCCATCTCTTGATGGACTTTGTCCCACTCATCGTTTTGAATCTCTTCTTTGAGGTTTTGTAGCTCTTTTTCAAAAAGTGTTATAGCCTCAAGGAGATTTTCTTTGTTTTGTGCAAAAACATCCTCCCACATATATGGCGAGCTTTTTGCAAGGCGGCTCATAGAGCGAAAGCCCCCTGCAGCGAGAGCTAAAATATTATGTTTATTCTCTTGTCTGAGTACAGTATTTGCAATAGAGTAAGATATTGCATGAGGCATATGTGAGATAAACGCAGCATGTCTGTCATGATCATGTGCGCCCATAAAATACTTTTTCATATTAAGTGCTTTAAAGATTTTTCTTGCAATTTTTCGCTGTGTTGCGCCACTCTCTTCAAGGTCGCATAAAACGACCACTTTATTGTCATAAAGACCTTCTATGGCAGCCTTTGGACCAAAATTTTCTGTACCAGTCATGGGGTGTGCTGCAACAAAATTTTTACGGATGCTTGATGGAACTGAAGCGACTATTTTCTCTTTGGTACTTCCTAAATCTATAATGGTCGTCTCAGCCTCTACATCTTGCATATCTTGTAGTGCTGCAATAACTCCATTTACAGGAATAGCCAAAAAGATAACATCGCATTTTTTAATTGTTTCAAAACTAACAATCTCTTCAACGAGATCGAGTTCTATTGCATCTTTTTTATGTGTCTCATTATGGTCGTAACCAACAATTTTATCAATAAAATCGAGTTTTTTTAGTGAGAGTGCTAAGGAGCCACCCATAAGTCCTAGACCGATAATTCCTATGTTCATATGTCATCTTTATTTTTAATTTCATAATTATACTATTTTTTTACCTCCTATTAACCTCCAAATGGGTAAAATATTTATCTATTTTTATATATGGAATTTTAATGAAAATCTTTTTATCTACACTTCTTGTACTTTTTAGTGTTAATCTCTATGCACAAATTGTAAAGCAGATTAATTTTGATGGACTTGTACACATCTCCGAGCCAGTTGCCCTACGAATGCTTCCTTTTGAAAAAGGTGATAATATCAATGTAGAAAATGTTGATAAGGCGATTAAAATTTATTTTAATCAAGGCTACTTTAACGATATATGGACAAAGTTTAATGATGGAGTTTTGACATTTTATTTTAAAGAAAAAGCAATCATTTCTCAAGTAGCACTCAAAGGCTGGAAAGAAGATGATAAAGATATTATGGATAGCGTTGTTCAGATAAAAAAAGGGACACTTTATGATGAAGAGAAACTTGAAGCTGCAAAAAAACGCATTATTGAAGCTATATCACAAAAGGGAAAAATTGACTCTGTTGTTGAAATAGAGACAAAACATCTTAAAAATGGAAGCATAAAGGTAACATTTGTTGTAAATCCTGGAGAAGAGATAACCATTACAAAACTACAGTATAGTGGTGTAAAAGGTCTTGATCCTAGCGATTTCAACTCTGTCATAGCAAATAAACAACATCAGTGGATGGGTTGGTTTTGGGGTCGAAATGATGGCAAAATGAGCCTGCGTGATTTGGAATATGATAACCTTCGAATTCGTGATTACTATATGCAATATGGTTATTTGGATGCAAAGGTCAATCCTCCTTTTGTTCGTGTGAATTTTGATAATTATACTGCCAATATGAGTTATCAAATTTCAGAAGGAAATTCATATAAAATTTCTAAAGTCTCTATTTACCAAACGAAGCATGTTATAGCAGAGAAAAAGCTTACAGCATTACTCTCTATGAAAGTTGGAGATACCTTTAACATTAAAAAATTTAGAGCAGATTCTCAAAAGATTAAAACGGCAATAGGTGACTTGAGTTATGCTTTTGTACAGGTGGTTCCTGATTTGAAAAAGAATAAAAAAAATAAAACTGTGAATGTGATTTTTAAGGTAATGCCCGGGGATAAAGTAAAAATACGCAATGTCCTTATTTCAGGAAATACAAGAACACTTGATAGACTTGTCCGTCGTGAACTCTATCTTGGACCTGGCGATATGTTCTCTTTAACAGATTTAAAAGATTCGCGAAATGCATTAGGAAGATTAGGATTTTTTGAAAGTAATACTATTGAAGAGAAGAGAATTGATCAACATACTATGGATTTAATTGTTAAGGTAAAAGAGACACCTACAGGTAATATACAACTTGGTGGTGGATATGGAAGTTATGGGGGACTTTTACTTAGTGTTGGTGTGAATGACAGAAATATTTGGGGAAGTGGTATTAATGTTGGAGTAAAAGCTGAAAAGTCACAGACAACACAAAATTATTCATTTAATATCTCTAATCCGCGACTAAACGATAGTGACTTTAGTGGTAATTTTTCCATCTATCACTCTGTCTATGATTATAATGATTATACGGTTCTTAGCGATGGGTTTACAGTCGGAACTGGACATAGATTTTCTCGCCATATTAGTGGATATTTAGGCTATGGATACTCTGGAAACTCTTATGATTTTTCAAATACTTTAGATACAAATCTCACAGATACTTATTATTTTGAAAATTATACAAAGAGTAGTGTTACTATGAGTGTTAGCTGGGATAATACCGATGATTATTATCTTCCTCGTGAAGGATTTGTGCTCTCCCAAAGTTTTGAAAAAGCAGGACTTGGTGCGCAAGCAGATTTTCTTAAATCTAGAACAAAATTTGCGAAGTATTATGGTTTGAAAGATCTTGTTGGATTTGATGCTATCTTTAGATATAAAGCGAGATACAATGCAATCATTAACAATGGTTATATTCCTCTTGCTGAAAAATTTTATATGGGTGGTATTGGTAGTGTTAGAGGATATGAATCTTACTCTCTCTCTCCAACAATTAAAGATGCAAACGCAGCAGATGGTATAAGAAGAGTTGGTGGAACGCAAACATTTTCAAATAATTTAGAACTGAGTTTTCCTCTGCTTCCTAAAGCAAAAATGCGTCTTGTAACTTATCTTGACTGGGGATTTATTTCAGATAATATGACACCAAATTTATTGACAAACAGCATTGCAAGAGCAGGATATGGCACAGGTCTAGAGTGGTTTTCACCGGTTGGACCTATTCAGTTAATGTTTTCAAACCCTATCAATCCTCAATCAGGGGATAAGGTAGCACACTTTGAATTTACAATGGGACAAAGATTTTAAATTAGTTAAAAACTACTTTAAAATCTTCATGCTCACAATGGAGTTTATTGAGTGCATCTTTTGCAAGATAGAGATTGCGTTGAGAGTTTATATAGAGTGTACCATTTTCAAACTGCATGGTAAAGTCAATATTTCTAGGTCTATGACTTAGTAAAATAATACTAAGTGAAAGTAAAAAACTAAGCTGCTTCGTCGTATGTTGTTTCGGTAGGAGCGCAGCGTATTTTTTCAGATGGCTATTTGATGGCAGTTTGTTTTTAGCATATCTCGTAAGTGTTGCTATAAGCATAATATCTTTATGAGTGAACCCATACTCTAAAGCTGTTTGAATAAGATAATAAGTATGCTTGTTCTGCGAATAAAAATGAATACTTCTTCCTGCTGGATAAAGCTTTGCCGCAAGTGCAAGATTTATTCTATATTGTGGATGTATTTCAAAATAGGGTGAGGTCAGATCAAAAAGTTGTTTGCTTAATTGGGTAAGTTGATTTGAAAATGCTTTATCTTGAACATGTGCATCAAGTATATATTTTACAGAAGTATTGTAGTTATGGGGAAATTTATCTTTTGAATGTCGTAATAAATCATGAAGATAGACTCCCTCTCTGACACCTACCCCACTTGTAATAATATTTTCAATAGCAAGTTTTTTTAGTAGTCTTTGTAAAATTAGCGTTCCTGGTTTGATAACATCAAATCTATTTTGCTCTATATAAAGGTTTTTGAGCTTTTTTTCATCACTTTTTAGTACTTTATCAATAAACTTTTCAAAAACTTTTCGTTTGTATTCAAAAGCATGGAGTTTATTTAATGGATAGTCTGATTGTAAGAGAACTGCGTTTGAGATTGCACGAAATGTTCCACCAATTCCTATAAGCGTTTCAATCTTTTCATTAGGAATATTTTGAAGTTGTTTATCTATGTATTTTATGGCACCATCAATGTCATTTGTATCAAAATAGAGCTCTTTTAAGCGTACTGTACCGAGTTTTAGAGATGTTGTTTGAGAAACATTGTCTGCATCAATAAACGCAAGCTCAGTTGAGCCTCCGCCTATATCTATACTGAGAGCATTTTTTTGTTTTGGGAGGAGATTTGCGCATGCTATTGCACCAAAATATGCCTCTTTTTCTCCACTAATTACTTTTATGTTTAGTTTGAGTTTTTCTCTGACATGCTTTAAGAACTCTTGTTTGTTTGGAGCATCTCTTAGGGCAGAAGTAGCGACACATAGTGTCTTTCTTGTTTGAAAAGATTGTGCAATCTGCACAAAATCACGCAGGGCATCAAAAGTTCTTTGCATTGGTAGCTCTTGTAACTCACCACCATTACTGTAGGCATGCTCAGCTATGCGAACTTTTGATTTTTCTTCGTAAAGTAGATGAAAAGCAAAGCGAGAAGTTTTTTCATAGATGACCATTCTAACTGAGTTAGAACCAATATCTATGACTGCTACTCTTTTTGCCAAAACTTACTCTTCTAGTTCTAAGTTTTTGTATTTAAACTGCAGCTCGGCAATTGTCTCCACATTATCTTTATCTGGGACAATACAGTCAACAGGACAGACTGAAATACACGCTGGCTCATCATAGATACCAACACACTCTGTACAACGGTCAGGATCAATATAATAAATAGGGTCTCCCTCTTCTATTGCTATTGTTGGACACTCTTCTCGACATGCATCACATGCGATACACTCTTCATTTATGATTAAAGCCATATTTAAAAACCTTATATTTTATCTTTAAGTTATTCTGTGAGCGATTTATAACAAAATAAAGCTTTATTGTTTTTTAATTATACATGAAAGTTGTGAATTTAAACCTAAAGAGGCTACTGTTCCATCTACTCCGTCTGTTCTGTTTTTTATGCTAATTCTTGCTCCAAGAGCATCAGCTGCACTTTTTGCTAAAAATAGTCCTAGACCTACACCAGATTTGTTTCCTTGTCTTTTGAAGGGTGCAAACAGATCGACAGCATCATCGATACCACATCCCTCATCTATTACCTCTATAAGAAGCCCAAAATCATCTTGACGGCTTCTAAGTGTAACACTTTTTCCCTTGGGTGTAAATTTGAGTGCATTTTGTAAAAAGTTTTGTATGATTTGGTTGAGTAGGCTTACTTGAAGTAGTGCCATATAACCATTTGGTTGCAGGTCAATTTTAAGTTCTTTTTGCTCATTTACTGCTAAAAGTTTAAAATCATCTGCTTTTTGTTTGAGAATTTGGATTATATCCACCTCTGTAGGCTTGTCAAGTTGAGCACCCTCTTGTCGTCCAATATTTAAAATATTTGAGACAATAACATTCATCTCATCAATTGTTTTATTTGTAACCTTAAGTGCCTCTATATACTCCTCTGGAGTGCGTTTCTTTATGAGGGTGACCTGATTTTTTAGTTTAATAACTGCTAGGGGTGTTTTTAGTTCATGTGCAGTTCCTATAAAAAGTTCTTTTTGGTATTTAACAAAGTTTTGTATTCTTGAAATTAGCCTATTTATAGTCTCTCCAAGAGGTTCAAACTCCATTGGAAGTTCTTGGGTTTTGATGGGTCTCATAAGATGCTCATTCATATTTGAGAGCTTTTTACTCAGTGTTGTAATGGGGACAATTAACATTTTAGAGAGAGTAATCGCATAAATAATTACAAGTAGAAATCCTGCAATATTGATAATGAAAATATATCGAAGAATCTTATTTAAAAGTTGTTTCGTTGGTGTTATGTCTTTTGTAAGCTTGAGATAACTATTCGTCGATGTTTGAAAAGGGTAGATAATTGTGAGTTGAGTATGTTTTTTCTCTGTTTTTTCATAAACATTTAATTGAATATTTTTCTCTTTTAGGTGAATGATTTCGACGCTTAAAGAGAAAAGGCTACCTGAAAACATCTCTTCATTTGTTTGGTAGACTGATTTATCATTTACAATGTTTTGTGCATAGTGTGTTAGTTCATTAATTTTATCATCGTAAATAGATCTTTCAATATAAAAATAGAGAAGTGATGAAAATATAAGTATAAGCGTAGCAGATGAAAAAATGAGTTGTATAAGGAAATTACGCCTTATACTTTTTTTGGTAAACAAAATAAACCCCTTACATTTTTGTAAGGGAGATTATAGCATTAAACTTCTTTTGGAAAACAAAAACGGTACCCACGACGGCGTACAGTTTCAATAGTAGTAATGTTTAAAGGTTTGTCCATTTTTTGTCTAATTTGGTTAATAGCAACCTCAATTACATTTGGAGTAACAAGTTCGGGCTCTTCCCAGATTGCGTCAAGAAGTTGCTCTTTAGAAACAATTTGGTCACGATGACGAGCAAGGTGAGTAAGTACTTCAAAAGGTTTTCCTTTGAGTTCTATGTCAGTCTCTTTATAAGTGATTTTTTCTTCTTCAGGATTAATAGTCAAATCTTCGATTTCAATGATATTACTACCACCAAAACGTAAACGAGCTTCAAGACGAGCAATAAGAACATCAAAGTCAAAAGGTTTTCTGATGTAATCATCTGCACCAGCACGAAGTGCTTCTATTTCGCTCTCATTGTCATCTCTTGCAGAGACAACCACTACAACTGTTTTTGGAGTATTTGATTTTATTGAACCGATGATGTCAACAGAGTTTCCATCTGGAAGCATCCAATCCATAAGAACTAAATCGTAATTACGAATGTCAAGGTAGTATTCACCATCTTTGAGTGTTTCAACAACATCACTTTGGTAACCAAACTCTTTTAGCCCTTCTGCGAGCATTTTGTTTAATGTAACTTCATCTTCTATAATTAGAATACGCATTAATTGTTTCCTATTTCTTAAATATTTGTGGAATCATATCATAATTTTAGGTAACTTTAAAGTTTTATTCAATTTTTTTTAAAAAAAAGTGAAGTTAGGATTAAGAATCAAACTTGTAAATATTGGAGACACTTACCTTGCAATTGGGAAGTATAGAGGGTTTTGTGATTTTTAAATTGAGTAAAATAATATTTGAAAAGTTTATTTTTAGAAGAGCTGATAAATGTTCTAAAGCATCTTCAATAAGTAAAAATTTTTCTTTTTGCATTGTATCTTGAAGTAAGGCAGCAACATCAGCATAGTTAATAAATTCACTATTGTAAGTATAGTCAATTTCAAGATTAACTATAACATCTTGCTCTTGTGTTCGCTCAAAATCTAAAATTCCAATGATGCATTGAAATTTCAGATCTTGTATGTGAATTGTCATTTTAAACAACTCTTTTTTCTTCGCCTTTAACAACGCGAATAATATTTGGAATATGTTTATAAAAAAGAATAAATACTATGAGAACAACAGGCGCATGTGCCATTTGTGGGTGAATAATAAAACTAGCAATTAAAAGTGATAAAACGCCAGTAAGTGATGAAACTGATGAGATGCGCACTGTTTTTGCCATCACAGCCCAAACAACTAAGGCAATAATAGTCTCTAAAGGAAGCATAAACATCATAACACCCATTCCCGTTGCTACACCTTTTCCACCTTCAAAGTTAAGGTATGGTGAAAAACAGTGTCCTAAAACAGCCAAAACTGCTATGCCCCAGAGCGTTGCTTCACTTAATCCTACAAAATAGGCAATTGTTAAAACTAATACACCTTTAAGTGCATCGAGTGCTAAAGTTGCAATTCCAAGTTTTTTTGCCAATGCTGGGTTTGTCTCTTTGACAACTCTTAGTACATTTGTAGCACCAATACTTTTACTTCCGCTTGCTTTGACATCAACACCTGCAAATTTTTTGGCAAGAATAAGACCAAAAGGAATGCCGCCGACTAAATAAGCAGCTATAAAAAAGAGTGCATTGGGGTTTGTAATAAAATCCATATATTTTCCTATGTAATTAATCTTGAAATTCTACATCAAAAATCATTATAGACATATAAAGGGTATTTATTTAAACCCTTTTTTTGATATAATTCTCTCAATAAAATATATAGGATTTTTTTTGAAATATACAAATGAAGAGTTGAAACAAAAAATCTTTGAGTTAAAAGAGCGTTTGAGTGTTACTCTCGTCGCACACTTTTATCAGCGTGATGAAGTCTTTGAGTTGGCGGACATTACAGGTGATTCATTAGAACTTGCAAAAAAAACAATGAATGATGATTCAGAGTTTGTTCTCTTTTGTGGTGTTGCGTTTATGGGACAGAGTGTAAAAGTACTAAGTCCAAAAAAACGTGTAGTGATGCCAAAATTGGCTTGTTGTGCTATGGCTAGAATGATTGATTCACTCTATTATGATGAGTCCGTAAAATTCTTAGAAGAAAATGGTATTGCTAAAGAAAATATTTTACCTATTACATACATAAATTCAAACGCGGATGTTAAAGCAAAAGTTGGCGAGATGGGCGGTATGGTTTGTACAAGCTCCAATGCTAAATTCATTATTGAAACAGCACTTAAAGAGGGTAAAAAAATTCTTTTTGTTCCCGATAGATGCTTAGGGCAAAATATTGCCAATCAAATGGGACTTAAGTCCATGGTTATTGGACAAGAGGGTGATCCAAAAGAGGCAGATATAATTTGTTATGATGGCTTTTGTTCTGTGCATCAACTCTTTACGCTTGAAGATATTTCATTTTACCGTAAAAAATTTCCAGGAATTTTAATAGCAACACATCCAGAGTGTGACCCTGCAATTTGTGAGGCGAGTGACTTTGTTGGTTCTACTTCACAGCTTATCAAGTACATTACAGAGTTACCTGAAGAGCAAAAAGTAGCAGTAGGAACAGAGTTTAATATGGTAAACCGTTTGCGTCCAAAAAACACTTATATATTGAGTTCCACCAAACCAGAGTGTCCGACAATGAATGAGACAACACTTGAAGATGTTTACCTTACATTAAAAGCCATTGAAGATGGTTCACCTATTAATGAAATAGAGGTAGATGAAAAGACGCAAAAATGGGCAAAAATTGCACTAGAGAGAATGTTAGCATTATGATAGAAAGCTTTGTAAACGCAGCCCTGGCAGAAGATGTTGGTCGTGGTGACCTGTATGCGCTTGTTGAACCATCTGTTGCATCATCTGCAAAAATTATTGCAAAAAGTAATGGTGTAGTCGCAGGAAGAAAGTATATAGACACTTTGGCTAAGTTAGAATCTTTTGAGATAACATGGTTAAAAGATGATGGTGAAACTTTTTTGGTTGGTGATGTGATAGCTACAATTAAGGCAGATTCTCATACTCTTTTGCGTTGTGAGCGTACCATCTTAGATATGCTGCTTCATGCAAGCTCCATCGCTACTCTTACACGAAAATATGTGGACTTGATAGAACCATACAAAGTGAAACTCTTAGATACAAGAAAAACACGCCCAATGCTTAGGATATTTGAAAAATATGCTACGCGCATCGGTGGCGCAGTAAATCACCGTATGGGTTTAGATGACTCTTTGATGATAAAAGATACACATCTTAAAACTATTGACAATCTCGCCTCTTATATAGAAAAAGCAAGAGCTGTTATTCCCTTTACTGCAAAAATTGAGGTGGAAGCAGATACGCTTTACATTGCACAAGAGGCAATGAAAGCAAATTGTGACATAGTTATGTGCGATAATATGACTCCAGCTCAAGTGAGTGAGGTTACTGCGTTTAGAAATGAATATTATCCACATATTTTGCTTGAAGCGAGTGGAAACATTTCACTTCAGACAATAGTTTCGTATGCTAAAACAGGTGTAGATGCTATAAGCTCAGGATCTATGATACATCAAGCGAATTGGATAGATTTATCAATGAAAATTGATTAAAATATAACTCTTTATGGCTGACGACGCAGAAAAAACAGAAGAACCCACCCCCAAGAAGATAGAAGATGCCCGAAAAGAGGGTAATGTACCAAAATCTCAAGATGCTTCTGGGGTTGTTACTCTTTTTGTAGCGATTTTAGCTGTTTTGATGCTTTTTCCTTTTATGGCAAAGCATATGTTCGCACTCAGTAGCTACTATTTTTCTCTTATTGGCACTCCTTTAGATAAACTTTTTATGATTGATATTGCCATTGTTACTATAAAAGAGTTTTTATTAATGGTTATACCTTTAGCTACTGCAGTTGCTATTGCAGGTATTATTGGTGCAGTTGCACAGTTTGGTTTTTTGTTTACCACAAAGTCTATTACTCCTGATTTAAAAAAAATAGATCCTATTAAAGGAATGAAAAATCTTTTTTCTTTGAAAAAATTACTCGAAGGTGTGAAAGTTACACTCAAATCTTTTACAACTTTAGGGGTTGGTTTTATCTTCTTTTTTTACTTTATTATTGAACTACCGACCGTCGCTCTATTTGGCTTACATGACCAGTTGGAATGGCTCAAAGATAAAATGATGATTATTGCGTTTGTAATGCTCTTCATTATATTTGTCTTCGCCATTATAGATATTGTTATTGTGAGAAAACAGTATTTTGATGGGCTAAAAATGTCAAAACAAGAGATAAAAGATGAGATGAAAAATATGGAAGGTGACCCTCTCATTAAGTCAAAAATTAGACAGATTCAGATGCAGACTGCAAGAAAAAGGATGATGGCAGAGGTGCCAAACGCAGATGTTGTTATTACCAATCCTACACATTATGCTGTTGCAATAAAGTATGATGAAGATAAAGCTCATGCTCCTATAGTGCTGGCAAAAGGTGTTGATAATATTGCCATGCAGATTAAAAAAATTGCACGAGAAAACAGTGTACATATCGTGCAAAATCCACCACTTGCCAGAAGTCTCTACAAAGAAGTTGAAGTAGATCAAGCCATTCCAGAAGCCCTATTTGGAGCAGTTGCAGAAGTGCTTGCTTATGTGTATAAAATGAGTGGAGCTAGGCGTTGATAAGATGGAAATGGTTCTCTAGAGTTTAAGAAAAAAAATATGTTATGTTATAATTTGTATTGAATGAATATTTAACATCATATTAGACTTATATTAGAGTATGGAGAGTTAATGAGTGAAATAGATACTGTAAAAAAATTTATCTTTAACGATGAAGTACAAAATATGTTATCAAAGATAAATGATAATGTAATGGACTTCAATATTTTGGAAATTACAGGAATGGGAAGTCAAGAGATAAAACATTTTAATATATTGGATTTGTTATTTGCTGATAGTGAATCTAAAGTAACATATAAATTATCAGAGACCAAAATATGAATAAAATTAAAATCAGAAAATAGATAAT